>JANOBL010000440.1:0-8313 GCA_031411635.1 Betaproteobacteria bacterium | reverse complement strand
CCAAGCATGACGAAAACTACATGCCACCCGAAGCCGCCGATGCGCTGCAGCGTGCCGACAAGATGCGCGCCAAGATGGGCAGCACCGTGCAAGCCGCACCCACCGCCGGAGGCCCGCAATGATCCCCGAACTGGGCCAATTGATCTTGATCCTGGCCTTGGCCGTGTCACTGATCCAGGGCGTGATGCCGATGCTGGGCGCGCAGCGCGGCCGGGCCGACTGGATGGCGCTGGCCAGGCCGGCAGCGTATGCGCAGTTTGTGCTGGTGGCGTTGTCCTTTGTCTGCCTCACTTCGGCCTTTGTGCGGCACGATTTTTCGGTGCTGTACGTGGCCACCAACTCCAACTCGGCGCTGCCGCTGCCTTACCGCATCGCGGCGGTCTGGGGTGGGCACGAAGGCTCGTTGCTGCTGTGGGTGCTGATGCTGTGTGTGTGGACGGTTGCCGTGGCGCGCTTCTCGCGCAGCCTGCCGCTGGTATTTGTGGCGCGCATCCTGGCGGTGCTGGGGCTGGTGTCGGCGGGTTTTTTGCTGTTCATGCTGGTCACGTCCAATCCCTTCGAGCGCTTGATCCCGGCCGCCGCCGACGGCCGCGACCTGAACCCGCTGCTGCAAGACCCCGGCATGGTGATCCACCCGCCGATGCTGTACATGGGTTATGTCGGCTTCTCGGTGGCTTATGCGTTTGCCATCGCCGCGCTGATCGGCGGCAACCTGGACGCCACCTGGGCGCGCTGGACCCGGCCCTGGACATCCGCAGCCTGGTTTTTTCTCACCTTCGGCATCGGCCTGGGAAGCTGGTGGGCCTACAACGAGCTGGGCTGGGGCGGCTGGTGGTTCTGGGACCCGGTGGAAAACGCGTCCTTCATGCCCTGGCTGGTGGGCACCGCGCTGATCCATTCGCTGGCGGTGACCGAAAAACGCGGCGGCTTCAAGGTCTGGACCTTGTTACTGGCGATCATGGCGTTTTCGCTGTCGCTGCTGGGCACGTTTCTGGTCCGCTCGGGGGTGCTGTCGTCGGTGCATGCGTTTGCCACCGATCCCCGGCGGGGCCTGTTCATCCTGGTGTTCCTGGTGCTGGTGATCGGTGCATCGCTGCTGCTGTACGCCTGGCGCGCGCCCAGCGTCGGCCTGGGCCAGCGCTTTGGCCTGTTCAGCAAAGAGAGCATGCTGCTGGTCAACAACATGCTGCTGGCGGTGGCCTGCGGCGCGGTGCTGCTGGGCACCTTGTACCCACTCTTCCTGGACGCCGTGGGCGGCGGCAAGATCTCCGTCGGCCCGCCGTATTTCGACACCGTGTTCACGCTGATGATGGCGCCTTTGCTGCTGCTGATGGGCGTGGGCCCGCTGATGCGCTGGAAGCACGACGAGCCGTCCAGCCTGGTGCACCGGCTGCGCTGGGCCTTGCCGCTGGCCTTGCTGGCCGCGCTGGCCACCGGTTGGGCGATGGGCCATATCGCGCTGGCCACCACCGGGGGATTGTTCCTGGCGTACTGGATCACGGCAGCAGTTGGCGTTGACTTGATCGAGCGGCTGCGGCCCCGCGCTGGGCTGGGCGGCAGCATCCTCGGCCGGGCCAGGCTGCTGCCGCGCGCCATGGTCGGCATGCTGATCGCCCACCTGGGCGTGGCGGTGTTTGCGTTTGGCGTGGCGATGGTCAAGACCTATGGCACCGAGCGTGACGTCAAGATGGGCCCCGATGCCAGCACCGAGCTGTCGGGTTATCAATTCCGCATGCTGTCGGTCAAGGACGTGCAGGGCCCCAACTACCGCGCCGCACAAGGCCTGATCGAGGTCAGTCGGGGCGGCACGGTGATCGCGCTGCTGCAGCCCGAAAAACGCATCTACAAGGTGCAGAGCAACCCGATGACCGAAGCCGCGGTGCACAGCAAGCTGCAACGCGACCTGTACATCTCGATGGGTGAGCAGCTTCCGGGCGGCGAGTGGATCGTGCGGGTGCAGCACAAGCCCTTCATCGCGCTGATCTGGGGCGGCTGCCTGGTGATGATGCTGGGCGGCGCGCTGGCCGCCAGCGACCGGCGTTACCGGGCGCGGCAGACCCGCAGCGCGGGCTTGCCGGCCGGTGTTGAGGGCGCACGATGAAGCGCTTTCTGCTGCCGTTGGCGCTGTTTCTGGTGCTGGCGGCGTTTTTGGCCATCGGTTTGCGGCTGGACCCGCGCGAGGTGCCGTCGCCACTGATCAACAAACCTGCACCAGCTTTCCAGGCCGCCGTGCTGGCCCGGCCCCAGGCCCGCATCCAGCGTGACGACATGCTGGGCAAGGTGTGGTTGCTCAACGTCTGGGCCTCGTGGTGCGGTGCCTGCCGCGACGAGCACCCGCTGCTGGTGGACTTTGCGCGCCAGACCAAGGTGCCGATCTACGGCCTGAACTACAAAGATCAGCGCGCCGATGGCCTGGCCTGGCTGCAGCGCTTTGGCAACCCGTATGCCGAGTCGCTGTTCGACCCCGACGGCCGCATCGGCATCGATTACGGCGTCTACGGTGTGCCCGAAACCTTTGTGATCGACCGCCAGGGCGTGATCCGCTACAAGCACATCGGCCCGATCAGCCCGGCGGCGCTGCGCGACAAGATCGAACCTTTGCTGAGGAAGCTCAATGGCTGAGCCAGAGCGCTGGCTGCGCCTGGCTGCACTGGCCTGGGCGCTGATGGCCTCGTGTATTGCCTGGGCCGCCGAGGCGCCGCCAGTGGCGCTGAACCCCGTGATCGAGGCCCGCATGATGGACCTGGCCGCCGAACTGCGCTGCCTGGTCTGCCAGAACCAGACCATTGCCGATTCGCACGCCGGCCTGGCCGAAGACCTGCGCCAGCAGATCCGCGAGATGCTGGTCAAGGGCATGGATGAGGCGCAGATCCGCCAGTACATGACCGACCGCTATGGCGACTTTGTGCTGTACCGCCCACCGTTCAAAGCCGGCACCGCGCTGCTGTGGATAGGCCCGGGCCTGTTGATGGTGGGTGCGCTGGGCGCCTTGGCCTGGGTGCTGCGCCGGCGCCAGCGGATGGCGGCCGACGCCTTTGATCCTGACACCCCCGATGAAGACCTGCCCCGATGACCGGCCTTGAAGCGCTCAAAGACCAGCTTGCCCAACTTGACGAACTGATACGCGGCGGTGTGCTGACCGGCGATGCAGCGCGCCAGGCGCGTGACCGGCTGGAGGCCGACATCCTGGCGAAGGTGTTGCAGCCGGCTGCGCCAGCGCAAGCGCCAGCCGCTGAAGAAGTCACCAAGCCATCGGCCCGGCTTTGGCTGGGCCTGGTCAGCTTTGTGCTGGTGTTTGGCGCCGCCGGTTATGCCTGGCTGGGCAATCCGGCCGCGCTGGCGGTGGCACCGGGCATGGCCGCTGCCCCCAGCGCCGAAGACAGCCAAGCCGCCGCACTGGCCCAGTTCGAGGCCATGACCGAGCGCCTGGTCGAACGGCTGAAAAACCAGCCCGACGATGCCGAAGGCTGGGCCATGCTGGGCCGCTCGTACAGCGTGCTGCAGCGTTTTCCGCAGGCAGTTCAGGCCTACCAGCGGGCGATCACGCTGCGGCCCAACGATGCACAAGCTCATGCCGACCAGGCCGATGCGCTGGCGATGGTCAACGGCCAGAAGCTGGACGGCGAGCCCGAGAAACTGGTCAATCGGGCGCTGCAGCTCGATCCCGACAACCCCAAGGCCTTGTCGCTGGCCGGCACCATTGCGCTGGACCGGGGCGATGCCGCGCTGGCCGCCCAGCACTGGGAGCGCGCCTTGCGCAAGGTGGAGCCCGGCAGCGAGATCGCCAGCCGGCTGCAGGGCGGCATCGACGAGGCACGCCAGCGTGCCGGGCTACCGGCCTTGGCCATCGCCACGGCCACCGTGCCGGCCGCATCCAACGCCACAGCCGCCACCGGCGCCTCGGTGCAACTGCGCGTCACGCTGGCCCCGGGCGGGGGCGCCAAGGCCGCACCCGAGGACACGCTGTTCATCTTTGCCCGCGCGGTGCAAGGCCCACGCGCACCGCTGGCCATCCAGCGCCGCCAGGTCAAGGATTTGCCGCTGGACATCACGCTGGACGATTCGATGGCGATGAGCCCGGCGCTGCGTTTGTCCAGCGTGGCCCAGGTGGTGGTCGGTGCGCGCATCAGCAAGAGCGGCAATGCGATGCCGCAGCCAGGTGATCTGCAGGGTTTGACGTCCACGGTGGCAGTTGGCGCGCAGGGGGTGGCGCTGCAGATCAGCGAGGTTTTGCCGTGAGCCTCACACAAGCGCCTCACACAAGCACCTCACCCAAACGCCTCACCCAAACGCCAGCCCTATCATCAGGGCGGTTTCTTTGCGCAGGAGTCTGCCTTGAACCCAAGCTCCACGACCGATCTGCTGGCCACCACCGCCGCGCGCTGCCGCCGGCGTGTCAACCAGCGCGCCTTGCTGGCCGCCGGCGTGGCGATGGTGCCAATCCCTGGCGTGGACTGGATCACCGATGTCGGCCTGCTGGTCAAGCTGCTGCCCGAGATCACCAGCGCGTTTGGCCTCAGCCCGGCCCAGGTGGAGCGTTTGGCGCCAGAGCGCCGGGTGGTGGTCTACAAGGCGATCTCGGCCGGTGGCAGCGTGCTGCTGGGCCGGATGGTCACGCGCGAACTGGTGATGGGCTTGCTCAAGGCGCTGGGCGTGCGGCTGAGCGCGCAGCAAGCCGCCAAATACCTGCCGGTGGCCGGCCAGGTGGTGTCGGCCGCGCTGACCTTCTCGGCGCTCAAATATGTGTGCGAACAGCACATCCAGCAGTGCGAGGCGGTGGCCCGGCAACTGCTGTTGCCGGCGCCTGCCGCAAGCGCAGGCTAGAATCATGGCCTTGTCGGGGTGTAGCGCAGCCTGGTAGCGCATCTGGTTTGGGACCAGAGGGTCGAAGGTTCGAATCCTTTCACCCCGACCATCTTTTCAAGCGAACCAAGCCGTTCTGTCAGCAAAAAGCCCCGCGATGCGGGGCTTTTTTGTGGGCGCTTTTCTTCACCATCGCTATGCGGCCGTGGCCTGCCCGGAGGGAATCGAACCCCCAACCCCCAGCTTAGAAGGCTGGTGCTCTATCCGGTTGAGCTACGGGCAGACAGGCGGCGGATTCTAGGGCCTGGCCCCACAGAAGCAGTGCCAGGCAGCACTTGCCTAAAAATCCATTTTTGGACTAATATAAAAACACAGTTCAAATTTGGATCAAACCATGCTGGCCGTCAACGAACCCGCTGCCGCCTGTCTACCCTCGGTCGAGCGCCTGTCGGCCGCTGGCCTGCGCGCCTTTGCCCGCATTGCCGAGCTGTGGCAGTTGTCGGTGGACGAGCAGCTCTGTTTGCTGGGCCAGCCGCCGCGCTCCACGTTTTTTGCCTGGCGCAAGCAGCCCGACCAGGCACGCTTGCCGCGTGACACGCTGGAGCGGCTGTCCAACCTGCTGGGCATCTACAAAAGCCTGCAAATCCTGCTGCCCGAACCCGCTGCGGCCGATGCCTGGGTGCGCCGGCCCAACCTGGCGCCGATGTTTGGTGGCCGCAGCGCATTGCAGCAGATGCTGGCAGGCAATATGAGCGACATCACGCTGGTGCGGCGCTACCTGGACAGCGTGCGCGGCGGGGGCTGGTCTTGAGCGATCCGGCAACTGCCAATCCGGCACAGCGCCGGGTGCAGTGGCCCGAGGCCTGCCGCATCGTGCCCACGCGTTATCCCAGTGTGTTTTTGTACGACCGGGTGGCCGACGCGGCTGATTTTGATGCGCTGTACGCGCTGGAGGCGATGAGCAACGACCGGCTGCGCGACGAGTTGGGCCAGATCGAGCGGGTGCCGGCGGAGCAGCGCTTGTTTGGCCCGGGCAGCGGGCCGATCATGGCCGCCTTCACCCATGTCAATCCGGCCGGCAGCCGCTTTGCCGACGGCAGTTTTGGCGTGTTTTATGCCGCGCACGAGCGCCAGACCGCAATGGCCGAGACGCGCTACCACCACGCCCGCTTTTTAGCCGCCACCGCCCAGCCACCTCTGCATTTGCCGATGCGGCTGTACCACGTGGCGGTGCAGGCCAAGCTGCACGATCTGCGGCCGGCCAATGCGGTGCCCGACGCGGTGTACCACCCGGACGACTACAGCAGCGGCCGCGCGCTGGGGGCGCGTTTGCGTGCGGCCGGCTCGGCCGGTGTGGTGTACCGCAGCGTGCGCCGGGCCGGTGGCCAGAACGTGGGCTTGTTCATGCCGCGTGCCGCCAGCCAGTGCCTGCATGCGGCGCATCTGCTGTACGTCTGGGACGGCCTGGTGTTTGCGGATGTCTACGAGAAGCTGGCGTGACAGAGCTGCCAGCCGCCCCGCGCTTTGACCGGCTCGATGCGCTGCGGGGTGTTGCCATGGTCTGGATGATGGCCTTCCACTTCAGCTTCGATTTGAACCACCTGGGCTGGCTGAGCACGCCGCAAAACTTTTACCGCGATCCGTTCTGGGCCAGCCAGCGCACGCTGATCGTCAGCCTGTTTTTGCTGTGCGCCGGCCTGGGCCAGGCGGTTGCGCTGCAAGCCGGCCAAGGTTGGCCACGCTTCTGGCGGCGCTGGGCCTGCATCGTCGGCTGTGCGTTGCTGGTGTCGGCCGGCTCGGCGCTGATGTTTCCCAAAAGCTGGATCAGCTTTGGGGTGTTGCACGGCATCGCGCTGATGCTGGTGTTGGCGCGCTGGGCCGCACCGCTGGGCATGTGGTTGTGGCCGGCGGGGGCGTTGGCGGTGGTGTTGCCGCGCCTGTTGCAGCATCCCGTTTTTGACAGCCGGCTGACCAACTGGGTGGGCCTGGTCACGCACAAGCCGATCACCGAAGATTTTGTGCCGCTGCTGCCCTGGCTGGGTGTGTTGCTGTGGGGTGTGGCGGCGGGCCAGTGGCTGCTGTTGCAGCGGCCCGGGCTGCTGGCCGGCGCGCTGCCAAACAAGCTGGCCGGCCTGGCCTGGTTGGGCCGCTGGCCGTTGACGGTGTACATGCTGCACCAACCGCTGTTTCTGGGCGCCTTGATGGCGGCGGGTGCGTTGCGCCGGATGGTTTGACCCAGCAGACCAGCGGCTACCATCCGGCATGAGCACCACCAGCACCAAAGTTCTGTTCGGCTTCCACGCCGTCACCGTGCGGCTGAAGACCGCGCCCGCCTCCATCTCCGAGATCCATGTCGATGCCAGCCGGCGTGACGCCCGCATGCGCCAGTTTGTCGAGCGTGCACAAGCGGCCGGCGCCAAGCTGGTGGACAGCGATGACGACCGCTTGATCCGCCTGGCCGGCAGCCCGCGCCACCAGGGCGTGGTGGCGCGCGTGACTGTGCTGGCGCAACTGCACTCGCTCGACGATGTGCTGGATGCGGTCAGCGGTCCGCCCTTGGTGCTGGTGCTGGACGGCGTGACCGATCCGCACAACCTGGGTGCCTGCCTGCGTGTGGCCGATGGCGCTGGCGCGCATGCGGTGGTGGCGCCCAAGGACCATGCAGTGGGCCTGAACGCCACGGTGGCCAAGGTGGCCAGCGGCGCGGCCGAGACCGTGCCCTACCTGATGGTGACCAACCTGGCGCGCACGCTGAATGAGTTGAAAGAGCGCGACATCAGCGTGATCGGCACCGCCGAGGACGCCGAACAATCGATCTACGACATCGACCTGCGCGGCCCGGTGGCCTGGGTGCTGGGCGCCGAGGGCGCCGGCCTGCGTGCGCTGACCCGCAAGACCTGCGATCTGCTGGTGCGCATCCCGATGGCCGGTGCGGTGGAAAGCCTCAACGTCTCGGTGGCCTCGGGCGTGTGCCTGTACGAGGCCATGCGCCAGCGCAGGGTGGCAGCGGGTTGATGCCAGGCGGCGCGCGGCAGGCGCTGGCTACACTGCCGCGTTTCCCTGCTGCAGGTTGCCAACCATGCCCGTGATCGCCATCTCCCACCCGCTGGTGCGCCACAAGATCGGCCTGCTGCGCGAGGACAAGATCTCCACCAAGAAATTCCGCGAGCTGACGCACGAGCTGGCGCGCCTGCTGGCCTACGAGGCCACGGCCGATTTTCCGCTGGAGAAAACCACGCTCCCATGCTGGAGCGGCCCGGTGGAAATCGACCAGATCGCCGGCCGCAAGGTCACCATCGTGCCGATTCTGCGTGCCGGGCTGGGCATGCTGGACGGCGTGCTGGACATGGTGCCCAACGCCAAGATCAGCGTGGTGGGCCTGGCGCGCGACCACGAGACCCTGCAGCCGGTGCATTACTTCGAGAAGTTTGTCGGCCACTTGAGCGAGCGCACCGCGATCATCGTCGACCCGATGCTGGCCACCGCCGGCTCGATGATCGCCACCATCGA
>JANOBL010000439.1:0-2561 GCA_031411635.1 Betaproteobacteria bacterium | reverse complement strand
CCGGCGACGAAACCGCCTGCGGTGGTGGCCGCAATGCGCACACCGTTGACCGAATAACCCAGCGCCTTGGCAGCGTCGCTGCTGTCACCCGCCATGCGCACCACCAGGCCCCAGCGGGTATTGGCCAGGCCCCAGGCCAGCAGCGCGGCCAAGGCCACGCCGATAGGAAACAGCGCGTTGATCGACAGTGCGCTCTGCACGCCAGGCGAAGCGCTCCAGGCCCCCAGGCCGATAGCCGGAATCTGCGGCGCCTGCGGCTGGATCAGCGGCTTGCCCAGGTAAAAAGCCAGGCCGGCGCCCAGCAGCATCAGCGCGATGCCGGTCGCGATGTCCGACACCCGGTTCAGCGAGCACAGCAGGCCGTGCAACATCGCCAGCGCGGCGCCGCTGACACCCGCCAGCAGCACCCCCAGCCAGGGCGAGCCGCTCAGGTAAGCGCCGCCAAAACCGGCCATCGCCGAAAACACCAGCACGCCTTCCAGCCCCAGGTTGATGCGGCCGGATTTTTCGGTCAGGCATTCGCCCAGGCTGACGAACAAAAACGGTGTGCCCACCCGCACCGCGCCGCCGATGATCGCCAGCAGCAGGTCCAACCACATGTCAAAAGTCATGCCGCTGCCCTCCCCGGCACCAGACGCAACTTGACCAAACCCGGCATCTGCAACTGGAACAGCCGGCCCCGCAGCGCCTCGGCCGCCAGGATGAAGACAAAGGCAAAACCCTGCAGCACCAGCACCGATGCATCGGGCAGGCCCATGCGCCTTTGCAACAAACTGCCGGCCGCTGCAAAGCCGCCAAACAGCAAGGCCACCGGCGGGATCGCCCAGGGGTTGTGGCGCGCGACGAAGGACACCAGGATGCCCGTGTAGCCCAGCCCGGCAATCACTGACGCATTGGCCGAGGTGTGCACCGCCGCCACCTCCAGCGCGCCGGCCAGCCCGGCACAGGCACCGCCCAGCGCGCAGGCCAGAACGATCAAGCGATCCGTGGGCAGGCCGACCAGGCGTGCGGCGCGGGCATTGCCACCCACCACACGCAGCGCAAAACCCGACGCGGTGAAGCTCAGCCACAGGCCGGCGGCAATGCACAGCACCAGGCCGATCACCAGCCCCCAGTGCACATCGCCCAGCAGGCTGTCGGGCGAGATCGGCCCGATGCGCAGGCTTTCGGTCAGAGGCCGGGTGCTGGGCTTGTTCAGGCTGGCCGGGTCCCGCATCGGGCCTTCGACAAAGTGCTTGAACAGCGCAATCGCGATGTAGCCCAGCAGCAAGCTGGAGATCGTCTCGTTGACGCCGCGCCACTGCCGCAGCACCCCCGCCAGCGCCACCCAAGCCGCACCCAGCAGCGCGCCAGCCAGCAGCACCATGCCGCTGCCGGCACTGCCGGCCAGGCCGGGCACCAGATAAGGCAAACCGGCACAGCCCAGCGCGCCCAACACCAGCGCGCCCTCACCTCCGATCACCGTCAACCCGGCACGCGCCGGCAAGGCCACGGCCAACGCAGTAAGCATCAAGGGCGCGGCGCGCTGCAAAGAGTTCTGCCACGAAAACGCATCACCAAACGCGCCCCGGAACAGCAGCACCCAGGCGTCCACCGGGCTGCCGCCACCAAACCAGACAAACAGGCCAAACACCGCCAGCGCCGCCGCCAGTGCGCCCATTGGCAGCAGCAGGGCTTCGGCGGGCGCGTGCCAGGAGCGGGCGATGGCAGCCATGGTGTGGGCGCTTTCGGGTGACGGCCAGCCGTCAGGCCTTGCCGATCACACCTTCAACCAGGTAGTTCATGCCTTCCAGCTCGGGGTCGGTCTGCTTGAAGGCCTTGCCTTTGGCAATCACCACCTTGCCGGTGTTGTCCTTCAACTCGCCGGCAAAGATGTCAAAGCTGCCGGCCAGCATCTTCTTGCGCACGTCCTCGGCGTTTTTGCGTGCACCCTCGGCCACCATCGACCCGTACGGCGAGCTTTTGACAAAACCGTCTTTCAGGCCACCCCGCACAAAATTGGGATGCGGCTTGCCACTTTGCGCCGCGTCGATGATCTGCTTGTAGGCGGTGAGCCAGTTCCACTCCGCACCCGTCAGATAGGCGTTGGGCGCCAGCTTGGCTTGGGATGCGTGGTAGCCGCAGACAAACTTGTTGCGCTTGGACGCGGTTTCCACGATCACCTTGGGCCCGTCCACATGCATCGTGAACACATCGATACCCTGGTCGGCCAGGCTGTTGGTGGCCTCGGCCTCTTTGACCGGCATGCTCCAGTCGCCGGTAAAGATCACCGTGGTGGTGATGTCGGCGTGCACCGAGCGCGCGCCCATCGTGAAGGCGTTGATGTTGCGCAGCACCTGCGGAATTGGCTTGGCCGCGACAAAACCCAGCTTCTTGCTCTTGGTGGCATGGCCGGCGATCACGCCGTTCAGGTACTGGCCTTCGTCGATGTAGCCGAAGAAGCTGCCGGTGTTGTCGGGGTGCTTGCCCTTGGTCCACATGCCGCCGCAATGGGCAAAGCGCACGTTGGGGTTTTTGCCGGCCACCGCCAGCATGTGCGGATCGAAGTAGCCGAATGAGGT
>JANOBL010000438.1:0-2184 GCA_031411635.1 Betaproteobacteria bacterium | reverse complement strand
TGCCGCCGCCGCCGCCGCCGCCGCCGCCGCCGCCGCCGCCGCCGGTGCCGCCGGTGCCACCATAGACCAGGTTCAGTTCTTCAGTGTTGAGTTTTCTCATATTGACTTTCTGCAGGTTTGTGAAAGCGCGACAAATTGACGCTCTGGTGAACCCGATCGCACAAGACCCGGGCTGCCAGCCGACGAACAGCACCCTGTCGCGATGGATGCCGATGCTGTGAAGGTGCTTGAAGCCGGACTGCCGGCGGCGCTGGTGGTGACGCTGTACCCCACTTCGTCCTGGAAGCAAGCCGCTGCCGATATTACTGAATTAATCACTTAAGTCAATTCAGATCGATCACCCAAGCCTTGCAATGCGGGTCGGCGGGCCTGCGTGATCGTGGCCCGCGGCCAGCAGCGACCTGGACCGGCCTGTTACGCGCCAGCGTCTGCGGCCGGACCCCACCAGGCCAAGGCATCGCTGGTGTCCTGCGCGATGCCCGCCTGCAGCGCGGCCAGTGAGTCGTACTTGCGCTCGTCATGCAGCTTGTGCAGCAGGTTCACGCTGATGCGCTGGCCGTAACCGCCCTCCGGCGCCAGGCCGGCGGGCCAGCGCAGGCAATGCACCTCCAGCAGCACCCGGCCGGCGTCCTCTACCGTTGGGCGCACACCCAGGCTGGCCACGCCGGGCAGCGGCAACGGCCCCAGGCCGTGTACTTGCACGACAAAGATGCCCATCGCCGCCGGCCTGGCATTGGCAAAACGCAGGTTCAAGGTGCGAAAGCCCAGGCTGCGGCCCAGCTTCTGGCCATGCACCACATGGCCGCTGATGGCGTAGGGCCGGCCCAGCAGCGCGGCGCTGCGGACCATGTCGCCGGCGGCCAGCGCCTCGCGCACCGCCGAGCTGGACACCCGCAGCCCATGCACCTCGTAGCTCATCATGCGGGCCACATCAAAGCCCTGCGCCTGGCCGGCGGCGTCCAGCATCGTGTAATCGCCGGCGCGCTGCGCGCCGAAGCGAAAGTCGTCGCCCACCAGCACGTAGCGCGCGTGCAGCCCCTGCACCAGCACGTCGTCGATGAAGGCCTGCGGGCTTTGGGCGGCAAAACGCTGATCAAAGCGCAGCACCACCACCTGGTCCACACCGCAGCGGGCCAGCTCGCTGAGCTTGTCGCGCAGGCCGGCAATGCGCGCCGGCGCGGCCTCGGGCCTGCCGGCGCGGCGTGCAAAGTAGTCGCGTGGATGGGGCTCGAAGGTCAGCACACACGACGGCACGCTGCGGTGCCGGGCCTCGTTGATCAGCAGCGCCAGCATCGCCTGGTGGCCACGGTGCACACCGTCGAAGTTGCCGATCGTCACGGCGCAGCCGACCGCGGCAGGGTCTGCGGACGACAGTGCCCGACTGTTGGCAAGCGCAGCGCCGTGCAGACCACGAAATATCTTCATGCCGGGATTATCGCGATGCGCATGGCCCGAAGGCCTCGGCGCTTGCGTGCCGCCGCGGCGGCGATCGCGCGCTGACTGCCAGCAACCGGCTGCCGCGGCGGCGCCATCCGCAATATCGGCACATACGGACTTTCGTCACGCCAGCGGCGCTCAAGTTTCCGGGCCGTTTGCCGGGCGAAAAACCGCTCTCGAACAGTGTGAAAAATAAGCGTCGACTCGATCACGCTTCGCACGCTCGATGCCCCCGATTCGAGGGGGTTTCTGGGATGCTCCGGCCACTCGCAAATAACCGATTTCGCGTTTTTTGCTGACTCAACGGAGAACTGTATGCCCGTCTTGTCCCGCTTCATCGTATTGATCGAATCGCGCCGCTGGCCTCGTCCATCGCGCTGGGCACCGGCCTTGTTGGCGCTGCTGCTCACGCTGCCGGGCCTGCAGACCGCGACTACCGCAGCGACCGCGCCAAACACCCGCATCGCCGCCGACTTGCAGCAGGTCATTGCCGCCAGCGCCACCCCCAAGCTGAGCTGGGCCAGGGACGTGAACGGCATGCGCATGGTCAAGGTGCTGGTCGTCAGCGACAGCAGCGACCCGGACCTGGTGGCGCTGCGCGCGGCGGTGATGGCTGCCGGCGGCTCGGTCTACATGCGCTATGTCTCGGTGGCGGCGCTGTCGGTGATGCTGCCGGCGCGCAGCGTCAATACCATCGCCGCGCGCAGTGACGTGCAGGGCATCTCGCCCAACCGGCTCACCGCCCGC
>JANOBL010000437.1:0-4350 GCA_031411635.1 Betaproteobacteria bacterium | reverse complement strand
TCGACCTGTGCCTGAGCTTGTTCGCCTGGGCGCCGTTCCGATCCACCAAAGCGGCGATCAAGCTGCATACCCTGCTGGACCTGCGCGGGGCCATTCCCGCGTTCATTCACATCAGCGACGGCAAGCTGCACGACGTGAACGTGCTGGACATGCTGGTCTTCGAGCCCGGCGCGTTCTACGTGATGGATCGCGGCTACGTCGACTTCGAGCGGCTGCACACGTTGCATCAGGCAGGCGCCTTCTTCGTCACACGCGCGAAGTCGCCAATGAACGCCCGGCGCGTCTACTCGGCCCCCACCGATCGCAGCACCGGCATCATCAGCGATCAGCAAGTCATGCTCAATGGGCACTACTCGGCGAAGAAGTATCCGCAGCACCTGCGGCGCATTCGATTCAAAGATCCGGACTCGGGCAAGACGCTGGTCTTCCTGACCAATCACACGGCTTTGCCGGCACTGACAATCGCAGCCCTCTACAAGAGCCGCTGGCAGGTCGAGCTGTTCTTCAAGTGGATCAAGCAGCACCTGCGTATCAAGCATTTCATGGGCAACAGCGAGAACGCAGTGAAGACGCAGGTCTGGTGTGCAGTTGCCACCTACGTGCTCATCGCCATTGTCAAGAAGGAGCTTCAACTCGATGCCTCTCTCTACACATGTCTACAGATCTTGTCCGTCTCGGTCTTCGAAAAAACCCAGCTTTCATGCGCCTTGCAGCCCGACAACTCCAGAACTGACCCTCATGACATCGCTAACCAGTTGATTTTGTTCAACTTTTAACCGGACAGTAGTGACCATGCACCTGACCGACGAAGAAAAAGCCATGCGCGACGGCCGTGACGGCGCTGCCGTGGCCCGGGCGATGGATCTGCTGCAACGCTACGGCGACGCGCTGGGCGCTGAATCGCTGGTGGTCACCCGCAATGTCTGCGGCACGGTGACCGCCACCACCCCTTTCATGCGCGACTTTGCGTTGAAGCAGGGTGGTGAGTCCGGCGGCCTGGATGCGGTGTACAGCGAGTTCAACCTGGACAGCGCCGAGGTGGTCAGTGTGCCCAAGGTACGTGCCTTCAGCTCTCATCTGCAGCTTGGCTTTGACCCGCACCACCCGCAGGAGATGGGTGTGACCGAGCAGATGGTGCAGTTTTACCGCCGCAGCGAGGCCATGGCCGCGCGCATGGGCGTGCAAATGATGAACACCTGCACGCCTTACCAGGTGGGCAACGTGCCCACCCGCGGCGAGCACTGCGCGTGGATGGAATCGTCGGCCGTGGTCTATGCCAACTCGGTGCTGGGTGCCCGCACCAATACCGAGGGCCGCGAGAGCACCAGCGCCGCGATGCTGACCTGCCGCATCCCCAATTGGGGCTACCACCTGGATGAGCCCCGCCTGGCCACGCTGGGGGTGCAGCTTGATATCCCCGTGGAGTCGGTCGAAGACTGGGGCTTGCTGGGCTACTGGATGGGCGATTGGGTGCAAGACCGGGTGGCCGTGGTCACGGGTGTGAATACCGTGACGGCGGTGCCCAACCTGCCGCGGCTCAAGCACTTTGGTGCGGCGGCATCGTCGTCGGGCGGCGTGGAGCTTTACCACCTGGTGGGTGTCACGCCCGAGGCCGCAACGCTGGACCAGGCCACCGGTGGCCGCAAGTTGCAAGACCTGCGCCACTACGGCGCCAAAGAGCGCGCCGCCACCTTCGAGCGCATCAACGCCACGGCGGTGGACCGCAAGGTGGACTACGTGATGCTGGGCTGCCCGCACTACACCATCGAGCAGATCTGGGAGGCCGCGCAGCTTCTGGAAGGCCGCAAGCTGCACCCTGAAAGCGCGCTGTGGATCTTCACGCCCTGGGCGATCAAGGCGCTGGCCGACCGCAACGGCTACACCGCGATCATCGAGGCCGCCGGCGCCAAGATCATGACCGATAGCTGCTCGGCGATGAGCCGCGCCGTGCCACCGGGCACCAAGGTGGTGGCACTCGATTCGGCCAAGCAAGCGCATTACCTGCCGGCCATCCTGGGCGTGCAGGCCTGGTTTGGCACCACAGCGCAATGTGTGGAAGCGGCGTGCACCGGCCAGTGGAGGGCCGCATGATTGAAGAAGTGATCACGATCCGCGGCCGCTGCGTGGTGCCGGGTGTGGCTGAAGCCGAGGCCCTGGTCACCCGGGACCGCATCTCGGGCTGGGGCGGTGTGGACCCACGCACCGGCACCGTGGTGGAAACCCGGCACGAGCTGCGTGGCCAGAGTTTTGCCGGCAAGGTGCTGGTATTCCCCGGGGCCAAGGGCTCGTCGGGCTGGTCGGCGCAGTTTCATGTGGCGCGTGCGATGGGCACGGCGCCGGCCGCCTGGCTGTTCAACCGCATGTGCACCAAGGTGGCTTTGGGCACGGTGGTGAGCCATGCCCCGGCAATGACCGATTTCGACCTTGACCCGCTGGCGCTGATCCGCACTGGCGATTGGGTGCGGGTGGATGCCACCGCCGGCATCGTCACCATCACCCGCAAAGACATCCGCAAGGAGGCCTGATGGCCCAAGACTCAAATACCCCAGCCAACCCACGCAAACTCCGCAGCAATTTCCCCCGTGGCTCTTACCTCTGGTCGGTGCGCAATGCGCAGTGGCGGGCGCTGGGCATCCCGGAAGCCGATTGCGAAAAACCCAAGATCGCGGTGGTCAACTCCAGCAGCGAGCTGGCAAGCTGCTACAGCCACCTGGACGCGGTGGCCAAGGTGGTGAAAGACGCGATCCGCGCTGCCGGCGGCGTGCCGTTCGAGATCCGCACCGCTGCGCCCAGTGACTTCATCACCGGTGCCGGTGCGCGTGGCGCCTACATGCTGGCCGCGCGGGACCTGGTCACCAACGACATCGAGGTGGCGGTGGAGGGTGCGCAACTCGACGGCATGGTCTGCCTCACCTCCTGCGACAAGACCGTGCCGGGCCAGTTGATGGCCGCCGCGCGGCTGAACATCCCGACCATCGTGGTGCCGTGCGGCTACCAGGCCAGCGGCCACTACGCCGGCCGGCATTGCGACATCGAGGATGTGTTTGTCGGCGCAATGCATGTGGTGACCGGCGCGATGGATACCGAGACCTTGGTGGGCATGAGCCGCGAGGCCATTTTGTCGCCCGGCGTGTGCTCGGGCATGGGCACGGCCAACTCGATGCACATCGTCTGCGAGGCGCTGGGCATGGCTTTGCCCGGCAGCGCACCGGTGGCGGCGATGAGCGAGAAGATGATGGCCGATGTGCGGGCGGCGGGCGCACGCATCGTCAGCATGGTGTGGGACGACCTGAAGCCGCGCGACATCCTGCAGCCCGGTGCGTTTGCCAATGCGGTGCGGGCGGTGCTGGCGGTGGGCGGCTCGGTCAACTGCGTCAAGCATCTGCAGGCAGTGGCCACCGAAGCCGGCAACGGCGTGGACGTGTATGCGATGTTCGAGCGCTTTGCGGCCGAAGTGCCGGTGCTGGCCGGTGTCCGCCCGGTGGGATCGCAATCGATAGAAGAGTTTGAAGCCGCCGGCGGCTGCCGGGCGGTGCTCAAGCAATTGCAGCCCTTGCTCGACACGGCGGTGCTCAGCGTCAGCGGCCGCACGCTGGGCGAGGAGTTGGCTGCCTATCAAGTAAACGACGCGTCCACCATCCGGCCGATGCACAACCCGTTGGCCACGCGCCCGGCCATCGTGGTGCTGCGGGGATCGATGTGCCCGGACTCGGGCATCGTCAAGGCCGGCATCGCCGAGCGCAAGACCCGCCGCTTCAGCGGCCCGGCGCTGTGTTTCGAGACCGGCGATGCGGCGCTGGCTGCGATCCAGGCCGGCGCTGTGCAGCCGGGTTGTGTGCTGGTGATGCGCGGCGCCGGCCCACGCGGTGGCCCGGCGATGGGTGGTGGTGCCTCGCGCGTGGTGTTTGCGCTGGACGGCGCCGGCCTGAGCGACCAGGTGGCGATGCTGACCGACGGCCACATGTCCGGCCTGGTCTGCAAGGGCCTGGTGGTGGCCGAGCTGTCACCCGAAGCGGCTGACGGTGGGCCGATTGCGCTGGTGCAAAACGGCGACACCGTGACCATCGATCTGGACACCCGGGTTTGTGATCTGGAGATCCCCGCCGAAGAACTGGCCCGCCGCCGCGCCGCCTGGGTGGCGCCGCCACCGATGTTCGACCGCGGCTGGCTGCAGATCTACCGCCGCAACGTGGGCCCGCTGCCGCAGGGTGCGGTGCTGACCCGTCACGGCTGATGAGAAACAAAGCCGTTGTGCGGCGCCGGCTTGGCTCCTTCCCCCTGCCAGGGGGAAGGTTGGGATGGGGGTTCACAGCTTGCCGTGCTGCCGGCGCGGGGCCCCCCCCCCCCCCC
>JANOBL010000436.1:0-1674 GCA_031411635.1 Betaproteobacteria bacterium | reverse complement strand
CGGCTTTGCCGGTCCGCTGGGGCCGCCCCCTTGAGGGGGAGCGGCGTGAGCCGCTCCGGGGGTGGTCAACGCTCGATGGCCAGCGCGACGCCCATGCCGCCGCCGATGCACAACGAGGCCAGGCCGCGCCGCGCATCGCGCCGGATCATTTCGTGGATCAGCGTCACCAGGATGCGGCAACCGGACGCACCGATCGGGTGGCCGATGGCGATGGCCCCGCCGTTGACGTTGACCTTGCTGGTGTCCCAGCCCATTTCCTGGTGCACCGCGCAGGCCTGCGCGGCGAAGGCCTCGTTGATCTCCAGCAGGTCCAGGTCCTGCGGCTTCCAGCCCGCGCGCTCCAGCGCCCGGCGCGCGGCCGGCACCGGGCCCATGCCCATGATGGCCGGGTCCAGGCCGGCGCTGGCGTAGCTGGCGATGCGCGCCAGCGGCGTCAGGCCCAGGGCCTGGGCCTTGGCCGCCGACATCACCACCACGCCGGCCGCGCCGTCGTTCAGGCCGCTGGCGTTGCCGGCGGTCACGCTGCCGGCCTTGTCGAAGGCCGGGCGCAGGCCAGCCAGGGCTTCGGCGCTGGTCTTCTTGTTGATGAACTCGTCGGCGGCAAAGACAACCGGGTCGCCCTTCTTCTGCGCGATGCTGAAAGGCACGATCTCGTCCTTGAAGCGGCCGGCTTCCTGGGCTGCTGCTGCCTTCTGCTGGCTGCCCAGCGCCAGCGCGTCCTGGGCCTCGCGCGTGATGCCGTACTTCTTGGCGACGTTCTCGGCGGTGATGCCCATGTGAAACTGGTTGTAGACGTCCCACAGCCCGTCCACGATCATGGTGTCGACCAGCTTCCAGTCGCCCATGCGCTGGCCGTCGCGGCTGCCGTTCAGCACGTGCGGGCTCATGCTCATGCTTTCCTGGCCGCCGGCGATGACGATCTCGCTGTCGCCATCGCGGATGGCCTGGGCCGCCAGCATCACCGCCTTCAGGCCCGACCCGCAGACCTTGTTGATGGTGAAACCGGGCACTGCCTGCGGCAGGCCCGATTTGATGATGGCCTGGCGCGCCGGGTTCTGGCCCACGCCGGCCGTCAGCACCTGACCCAGGATGACCTCGTTGATCTGCCCGCCGTCCAGCTTGGCGCGTTCCAGCAGCGCCTTGATGACGGCCGCGCCCAGTTCGGAAGCCGGCGTCTTGGCCAGCGTGCCGCCGAATTTGCCGACCGCCGTGCGGGCGGCGGCGACGATGACGATGTCTTGTTGGCTCATGGTGTCGGGTCTCCTGTCTGGGTGAATTCGGGTGGGTGAATTCGGGTGGGTCAATCAGGCCTTGGCCTTGACGTAGCGGCCGGGTGCGGGTTCGATGGCCTTGTACGTCGCGCTGCCCGGCGCTTTCGGCGCGGCGACCAGTTTGCCGCCGTTGGGCTGCAGCCAGTCCGACCACGTCGTCCACCAGCTACCCGGGTGTTCGGTGGCGCCGGCCATCCAGGCTTCGGCGGTGGCCGGCAGTTTGCCGTTGGCCGGGTCGTTGGTCCAATGGCTGCGCTTGCCTTTGGCCGGCGGGTTGATGACGCCGGCGATGTGGCCCGAAGCCCCCAGCACGAAGCGCTTCTTGCCGCTGATCAGCGGCACCGAGTTGTAGGCCGCCGTCCACGGCACGATGTGGTCTTCGCGCGAGCCGTAGATGAAGAAC
>JANOBL010000435.1:0-3350 GCA_031411635.1 Betaproteobacteria bacterium | reverse complement strand
CGATGCGGTTGGCCGTCAGCAGGCGCTGCATCAGCGGTGGCGTGCCACTGCCGGGCGCACCGATGTTCAGCCGCGCCCCGGTTAGCTGCGGCAACTGGCTGAGCAGCGGCGTCTTGCGCAAACGGCGCGCGGCGTCCTCGCGGTAGAACAGCCACACTGGCTCATAAAACATGCTGCCCAGCGACACCAGCTTGGCATCGGCATCGGCATCGGGCTGGGCCGCGTGATCCTCGTCGGTGCCACCCTGCACAAAGGCCAGGTCCACACCCGAGTCGGTATCGCGCAGCAGCGCCAGGTTCTCGGCCGCGCCTTGGGTGCTGCGCAGTTCCACGGTGATGCCGTGTTTTTGCAGTTGCTCGGCATAACGCTTGCCAAACTCGGCATAGGCGCCTTGGTCCACGCCGGTGGCCAACACCACCTTGCGCGGTGGCGTGGGCTTGAGCAGCACATACGCCGCCGCCAACAAGGCCGCTGCCAGCAGCACAAACGGGCCGAAGGTCAGCGCCAGATCGCGCAAGGTGAGCAGGGTGTTGTGCAGGGCCTTGGGCATGGGGAGAGGCTGGGTGGGTCGGGTTCAGGATGGCGCCGGCACTGCAGGCGCAGGCATGGCGGCGCAGGGATCGTCGCGCATTTGCGGCGGCACGGTGATGGTCTGGTCAAACAGTGCCGCATCCTCGGCGCCGGCCTCGACAAAGCCGATCACCCGGGTGCGGTCCAGCAGCGCGGGCGCCAGCCAGCGGGGCACGCCCACATCCTTGCGCTGATGCCCGTTGCCGGCCAGCAGCACCACACCGCGTCCGGCATGGGCTAACACCTGCCGGGCCATGAACTGGTCGCGCGCCACCTGGGCCAGCACCATGCGGCCGGCGCTGGCGGCATCGAGTAGGCCGCAGTGGCTGCGCGCTATTGCCAAGGCCTGGGCCTGGGCAATGTCGGCCGGCACGTCGGGGTCAAAGCCGGTGGCGGCCAGGCCTTGGCGCATCACGGCCCGGGCGTCCTGGCGCGATACATTGGCCGCCACGATGGGCAGCCGGTAGCGCAGCGCCAGTGCCAGCACCGGGCGGTAGAGCGCCCAGTCCCAGCCCGCAGCGGCGCCGCCGGCCAGTGCCACCAGGCGGTCGATGCGCGTGTCTGGCGCGGCGGGATCATGGGGATCGACCAGCAGCCGGTCGACGCCGGGCTGCAGCTCGCGGTCAAACTGCTCCATCAGCAAGGCGGGCCGGGCGCCGCTGTCCAGCAGGGTTTGCAGCGCCTGCAGCCGCAGTGCATGGCCACGGGCGTTGTCGTGCACCTCGCCCAGCAGCAGCACATCCCGGCTGATGGGCAACTGCACATCCTGGCTGATCGGCAGCAGCGCAGCGCCGGGTGTGCCCAACGCGCCGGGTGTGCCGCAAGCGGCCAGCACCGCTGTCACCAGCAGCGCCGCGGCGATGTGCATTGGCGGCGCTGGCTCACGCATTGGGCTGATGGCCCAGCCGGGCCGACACCGCCGCTGCGGCGCTGCGCATCTGGCCGGCCAGCGGGCCGTCCCAGCGGCTGTCCAGCGCGGCCGACGGGCCGATCACCGTCAAGGCCAGCACGATGCTGCCACTGTGGTCAAACACCGGAGCGGCCAGCGCGCTGACACCGGCCACCACGCTGCCATCGGCCCGGCCCAGGCCTTGCTGGCGCACCTCGGCCAGCGTGTTGCGGGCAAATTGCGCCCAGTTGGGCAGTGTGATGGCAACCACACCCACACCCACGCCCGCATCCACCCCGGCGCCCGCGCTGCGCCGCTGGGCCTCGTACAGCGGGCGGGCCACCGGCTCGGGCAGGTAAGCGGCAAAGAGTTGGCCCGACGCGGTGCCGCTGATCGA
This sequence comes from Betaproteobacteria bacterium, assembly GCA_031411635.1. Taxonomy (GTDB): domain Bacteria; phylum Pseudomonadota; class Gammaproteobacteria; order Burkholderiales; family Burkholderiaceae_C; genus Pseudaquabacterium. The sequence goes on along the minus strand of JANOBL010000435.1, from coordinate 1,494 downwards.
AAACACCGTGCCATGGCGCATGTTCACATGCACGATGGCTGGGGACTCGGCCAGCCGCACGATGGTGGGCCCATGCGTGCCCCATACCGCCATCGCCACCGTGTGGCCGGTCAACAGCGCCAGGTCTTCGATCACCGGGGTGGCCAGGTGCACCGGGTTGGCCTGCTGCAAGCTCATCAGGCCAAGCTGCAAGGCCAATGGCCCCAGGCCGTAGCGGCCGCTGCTGCGGTCTTGCTCCACCAGGCCGATCTTGCCAAAACTCACCAGGTAAGGATGGGCCTTGGCGGCGGCCATGCCGGCGGCGGCGGCCAGGTCTTTCAGCGCCATGGCCCGGCCGTGGTGGGCCAAAGCGCGCAGCAGCAGGCCACCCACCTCGATGCTCTGGATGCCACGTTGCTCGTGCTCGGGTTTAGGGTCGGTCACAGGGGGTGGCGTGCGGGCCAAGTGGTGAATTGGCCTGGATTGTCGGCGCTGCCAACAGCGGCGTGGGGGTGGCGTGGCGCGCCCGCCCTGTCGATGCAAAATCGTGGGCCACCACACCAGGACGCACGATGCCCACACCGCTGTTTCACCTCGCCTTCCCGGTCCGCAACATCGCCGAAGCGCGCAGCTTCTACGGCGGCCTGCTGGGCTGCCCCGAGGGCCGCAGCAGCGAGGCCTGGGTGGATTTTGATTTTTACGGCCACCAGATCGTGGCGCATTTGTCGCCCGACGAGTGCGGCCTGGCCGCCACCGGTGACGTGGATGGCGATGCCGTGCCGGTGCGGCATTTCGGCGCCATCCTGGCGATGGACCAGTGGCACGCGCTGGCCGACAAGCTCAAGGCCGCCGACACCCGCTTCATCATCGAGCCGCATGTGCGCTTCCAGGGCGAGGTGGGTGAGCAGGCGACGATGTTTTTTCTCGATCCGTCGGGCAACGCGCTGGAGTTCAAGTCGTTTGCTGACATCAGCCAGGTGTTTGCCAAGTAACTGTTTGCCGATCAACTGCGGCGGCCGCTCAAGATGAAAGTCTGCATCTACGGCGTGGGGGCCATCGGCGGCTTTGTCGGCACCCGCCTGGCCTTGGCCGGGCAATGTCAGGTCAGCGCGGTGGCGCGCGGCGAGACGCTGGCGGCGCTGCGCCAACACGGGCTGCGGCTGCGCCAAGGTGGTGAGCTATTGGCCGCCCCGGTGTTGGCCAGCGACGAGCCCGCCGCGCTGGGGGTGCAAGACCTGGTGTTGATTGCGGTCAAGGCCCAGTCCCTGGCTGCGGTGGCGCAGCGCATCGCACCGCTGATCGGCCCACACACGATGGTGCTGCCGGCGATGAACGGCGTCCCCTGGTGGTTTGCCGCCGGAGCGCCGGCATTGGGTGATCAGCCGCTGCAAAGCATCGACCCCGGTGGCCGCATCGCCGCTGCCATCCCAACGGACAAAGTGATCGGCTGCGTGGTGCATGCCAGCACCTTCACCTCGGCGTCTGGGCTGGTCGAGCACAAGATGGGGCAGGGCC
>JANOBL010000434.1:0-2673 GCA_031411635.1 Betaproteobacteria bacterium | reverse complement strand
GCAAGGTGGCCGTCACGCGCTGCTGCGTGGCCATCGTCTCGCGCAGCGTCTCCCAGCTATCGTCGTTGCCTTTGGCCTTGAGTTGCAGGCGCAGCAGCGTGTGCACGAAGTGGTAGGCCAGCACGCTGCGCCTACCATTTTGTGCACACGCTGCGCCTGCAACTCAAGGCCAAAGGCAACGACGATAGCTGGGAGACGCTGCGCGAGACGATGGCCACGCAGCAGCGCGTGACGGCCACCTTGCAGCGCCGCGATGGCCGGGCCGTGCATGTGCGCAAGCCCACCCGGCCCGAGCCGCGCCAGCAAAAAATCAACCAGATGCTGAGCCTGTCGCCCAACCCTGGCGGCACGCACCGCGTGCTGGTCTAGCGCGATCTCAGCGGCCGCAATGGCGGCGCGTCGGGCTACACAAAAGTAGTGCCATACGCACTCGGAAACTGCGCTAACCCGTTGATTCAATTGAGGGGCGTGGTGCCAAATGACAAACTTGGGCCAAGGACGCCATCGTCACCGCCTGCCAGGGCTTGACGCGGTCCGAGGCCGAAAACGCGCTGGCCAAGGCCATTGGCTCGCGCCAGGGCCTGGACGGCCGCGACGTGAAGGCCATCCTGGAGGAGAAGGAACAGATCATCCGCAAGTCCGGCATCCTGGAGTGCATCGCCACCGGGGCCGACTTTGGTGGCATCGGCGGCCTGGGCGGCCTGAAGAGTTGGCTGCGCCAACGCAACGAGGGTTTTTCACAAAAGGCGCGCGACTTTGGCCTGCCCAACCCGCGCGGCGTCATGCTGGTGGGTGTGCCCGGCTGCGGCAAAAGCCTGTGCGCCAAGGCGGTGGCCAGTGAGTGGCAAAAGCCACTGCTCAAGTTCGACCTGGGCCGGGTGTTTGCCGGCCTGGTGGGTGAATCCGAAGAGCGCATGCGCAGGGCGCTGGCCGTGGCCGAGAGCGTGGCGCCCTGCGTGCTGTGGATAGACGAGCTGGAAAAAGGCCTGGCCGGCGTGGGCGGCAGCGGCGACAGCGGCGTGGCCACACGCGTATTTGGCACGCTGCTGACCTGGATGGAGGAGAAGACGCAACCGGTGTTTGTGGTGGCCACTGCCAACGATATTTCGCAGTTGCCGCCCGAACTGCTGCGCAAGGGCCGGTTGGACGAAATCTTTTTCGTCGACCTGCCCACGCAGCGTTACCGCGCCGAGATTTTGATGATCCACCTGGCGCGGCGCAAACGCCCGCCCACGGACTACGACATCGCCGCCATCGTGCACAAGACCGATGGCTTCAGCGGCGCCGAGCTGGAAGAGGTGGTGGTCAACGCCTTGTACGAGGCCTACGCATCGCCCGAGCGCGAGCTGAAGACCGAGCATTTGCTGAAGGCGGCGGCCGAGACCGTGCCATTGACGCGCTCACGCGCCCGCGAGATGGGGGTGTTGCGGCAATGGGCGACCACCAACTGCCGGCCTGCGGCCGAGGCCGATGCGGCCGAACCGGATGGCGACTCGCATGGAGTTGCCGACCGGCGTGCGCGCATGGTTGATTTGTAGTGGCGGCCGGCGCTTGGCTACCCAGGCCGGCCGCAACCGCTGTGGCGCCGCACCAAGCGCACCGGCGCACGCTGGGCCAGATCGATGAACTCACCAAAGCGGGCCTTGGCGTCGTTGGCGGTGAAGGTTTGCATAGCGTCACCAGGATTGCCGGGGTTCATGCCACGATAGCCCGATTGGGCCGAATTTCAGTCCGCATCAGCGCTGCGCCAAACCGGCATTTTCCGCATCAATGGGCAGAGGGTCTTCTTCCGGCGCCTCCCCCCGCAACAACGCCAGCATGTCCGCCGCCCCCATCACCGTGCCACCCACCCCGTCCTGCCCGGCCAACACCCCCTCGGCCAGCGCACGTTTGCTGTGGTGCAGCTTGACGATGCGGTGCTCGATCGAGCCTTGGGTCACCAGCCGATAAACCGTCACCGGCCGCTGCTGGCCAATGCGGTGGGCGCGGCCGCTGGCCTGGTCTTCGGCCGCCGGGTTCCACCACGGGTCGGTGATGATCACGTAGTCGGCCATCGTCAGGTTCAGACCAAAACCACCGGCCTTCAGGCTGATCAGGAAAAAATCGCCCTGGCCGGCCTGGAAGGCGTTCACGCGCTGGGTGCGCTGGGCCATCGGCGTGCTGCCGTCCAGGTACTGGTAACTCAAACCCGCAGCGTCCAGCCGCTCGCGCAGCAGCGCCAGAAAATCGGTGAACTGGCTGAATACCAGCGCCTTGTGGCGGCCGGCCACCAGCTCCAAGGCCAGGCGCTCAAACTCCTGCACCTTGGCGCCCACCAGGCCCAGCTCGGGCGCCACCAGGCGTGGGTCGCAGGCGGCGCGGCGCAACTTGGTCAACGCGGCCAGGATGTGCATCTGGGCCTGGCCTTCGCCGGGGCCACCACCGCTGCCACCCCCCGCACCGGCGGCCAGCGCCTGGTTGACGCTCTCCTCGGCCTGCTGGCGCAGCGCTTCCAGCAGCGCACGCTCCCGCGGGCCGGGCACCACCTCGTGGACGATCTCGGTGCGCGCGGGCTGGGCGGACAGCACCTGGGCCTTGGTGCGGCGCAGCTGGAAGGGTGACACCAGCCGGCGCTGCCGGCGGCCGACCTGCGGGTCGCCGTCGCGCTCGATCGGGCCGGCAAAGCGCTGGTTG
>JANOBL010000433.1:0-2972 GCA_031411635.1 Betaproteobacteria bacterium | reverse complement strand
CCAGAACGGCAGCGGCAACGGTGAGGCGAGCACTACCAGACCTCGATGACAATGTCGCCACCAAAGTCAAGGTTTGCCTACTCGAGGGTAGTAGGTAATCCCGTGGGTCATCGGCGATTGCCCCAGGGCTCGCCCAAGCATGGACGGGAACATCCATGAGCCAACATTGGCTCCGACCTTTTCCAAGCAACTTTGCACCGACGAACCACAGTTGTTCGATGTGGCGTGAGCGTCTGCTGGTACCACCTTGACGGTGGCGATGCACATGTCCAGGATGCCCGGCCGCCTGGCGGTTCGCGATTGCGGGCGAGAACCGGTGCGGGCCGTTTGCGGCGTGTTCAGCTAGGCCGCCAGCGGTGCGGCAGCAGCGCGTCGATGTCGTGGCTGGGATGGCAGTGGATGCGCGCGAGCACGTCGCGCAGGTAGGCCCAAGGGTCGAGCCCGTTGAGCTTGGCCGACTGCACCAGGCTCATGACCACCGCCGCGCGCTGGCCAGCCAGCTCGCTGCCCACGAACATCCAGTTCTTCGCGCCCAATTTCCAGGGCTTGATCTGCCGTTCGATGTGGTTATTGTCGATCGGCACGGCGCCGTCTGCCAGGTGCAGCGTCAGCGCATCCCAATGGTTCAGGCTGTAGTTGATCGCCTGTGCAATGCGCCCGCCAGCAGCCACCCGTGACTGCTCCAGCCGCAGCCACACGCGCAACTCCTCCCACAGCGCTCGGCTCAGGCGCTGGCGCCCTTCGTGGCGCTGCTCGGGCGTCATCCCCGCGAAGTAGCCCTCGACGTGGTAGATGCGCGCCAGGCGCTGCAGGGCCTCCAGCGCAATCGGACTCGCGCCGGTGCTGGGCTTCGTCAATTCCTCGAATTTGCGGCGCGCGTGGGCCGCGCAGCCAGCAGCCCGGCGCAGTGGGAACACGCGCGCATCCAACACCGCGTCGTAGCCTGCGTATCGGTCGCACACCAGCGTGCCCTGCCAGGCGGATTGGGCGTAGGGTGGCCCCTGGCCGCCGAGGAAGGCCAGCGGGAAGTGCGCACCGCGGCCGGTGCAGAACTCGTAGATGACGCCCGGCTGGGCATCGAGCTGGCTGCGCGCGTAGGCCCACACATAGGCCTTCTTCGTCTTGCCCCTGCCCGGGTCCAGCAGCGGGATCGGGGTCTCGTCGCCGTGCAGCACCGCCGCACCGAGCACGAAGCGCTTGTGCGCGTCGTACAGCGGCTCCAGCGCGGCGCCGCCGGCGCCGGCCCATGCCGCCAGCGTCGAGCGCGGGGTGTGCACGCCTGCACGGGCGTTGATGGCCTCTTGCCGGTAGTACGGCAGGTGGTCTGCGAAGCGGCTGATCAGCGTGTGCGCCACCAGACCGCTGGCCGGGATGCCGCCGTCCACCACATCGGGCTCGGCGGGCGCTTGCGTCAGGCTCTGGCAGCAGCGGCACGCCCACTTGCCGTAGATGTGGCGGTGCACGAAGAACTGCGCCGGAATGATGTCGAGCTTCTCGCTGACGTCTTCGCCCACGCGCTGCATCGGCTGCCCGCACCCGGGCGTGGGGCACGCGGTGTCCTCGATCTCGTGGCGGTGCTCCACGCGCTCGAGATACTCGGGCAGCGCCTGGCGGCGTGGCTTGCGCGGTGGCGCCTTGGGTGTCGTCGGGGTCTCGGGCAGGCCGGCTTGCAGGGCGGCAAGCTGAGCCTGCAGGCTCGCCTCGTCTTCGGCCAGCGTGTCTTGGAAAAGCTGGCGCTGCTCGGCCGTCATGGCCTCGGTCTTGGCACCGAACTTCCAGCGCTTGAGCCGCGCGAGCTCGAAGTTGACCTTCTCCAGCTTTGCATCGCGCCAGGCGATGTCGCGTGTCTGGCGTTGGATCTGTTGATCCTTGAGATCGAGCTGCCGGGCCTGCTGCTCGATGTGCTCAAGCATCTGCGCGGCCAGCGCAGTGACGGCATCTGGCGGCAGACCGTGCAGGTCCTGGGCTTTGAGATCACGCATGCCGAGCATGCGCTGCATGATGCCGACGTGAGCCGCCTCAGACCATTGGCAGTTGTCCTGTCAACGTGGTCGCAGGGCACTGCATCGGTGATGCTCACACGTGAGTGATCACGCTCATCTCGCTCAGACGCTGCCAGGGCAGGCCCACCACCAGGGCATCGAACTGCGCCTGCGTCAGCATCAGTGGTGCCGACGCAGCCTCGCTACGTGGCCACTCGAAGCGCCCTGCGTTCAGGCGCCGCGCTGCGCACCATACGCCGAAGCCGTCATGCACCAGCAGCTTCATGCGTGTGGCCCGTGCATTCGCGAACAGGTAGCCGTGGTGGGCGTGGGCAGCGCCGGTGATCTGCACGACGCAGGCCAGCAGCCGATCGGCACCGCAGCGCATGTCCACCGCCGCGCTGCACAACCACAGACGATCGATACGGATCACTTCAGCAGCCCCGCAGCCAGTTCGCGCAGCCACGCCGTGCAGCCCCCGGCAGCCGACACCGGCCAGCGAACTGCGACGCTGGCCGGACCGCGGCGCAGTTCGATGTGGATGGTGGCATCGCCGTCATGAGCTGCATCAGCCCGGCCGGCCGCGCCCGTGTTCAAACCGTCGGCAGGCTTGGGCATCTCGATGGGCAAGAACCTGGCATCGTCAGCAAGCAACGCCGGCGTTGCCATCGACGCGGCCGGCGCCACCGTACCTGCGCGCTTCAGGCCACGCCCAATGCGCCACTTGCGAACCAGGTTGGCGTTCAGGCCGTGGGCCAACGCCACCGCCGCGATCGACGCGCCGGGCTCGTTGCAGGCGGCCAGTACCTTGGCCTTGAACTCGGCATCGTGTCGCCGACGGGGAGTGCTTCTGGGCTGCATAGGTGTCCACTTATCGATTGGTGGACACCATCTTCAGGGCACGTGCACAGCGCCGCAATGTGGGACGGCTGGACGCTCACCGCACACAAGGAAAGCGCACGCAACACGGGAAGCCCCTGGGCGTGGTCG
>JANOBL010000432.1:0-16680 GCA_031411635.1 Betaproteobacteria bacterium | reverse complement strand
GCTGTGACGGTAGCTGATGAAGATGTTCATGGGCGGGGGCGAGCTTAAAGCGCAATGGCTTGGCCGCAATCCCCAGATCAGCGCATGCCCTCCTCCCACGGCCTCGCAGAACTCGGCCGCTTCACCAGGCACAAACAGTCTTCAAGACTGTTTGTGTCCGGGCTCAGCCACCACCGCGCATCGTGTACAGGTCAAAGTAGCGCATGAACTCGGCACGGGCGCTGTCGTCCACGCGCTCGAAGCGGTATTGCACCGCCAGGCGCGGCAAACGCACCAGCGCAATCTGCCGGGGCGGCAGCGGCTGCCAGCTCAAGTACAGCTCGCCGCTGCCGATCAACACCAGGGCCTGGCCGGGTTGGCGCAAATCGATAGCGTTATCGTGCACCGCGCCGGGCAGGCAGCGTAACCAGTCGGCTTCGGTAAAACCTTGTTCGCGGTTGAAAGCGGGTGGATAGCTGCTCTGCATTGCCACCTCTCCCACGGCCTCGCGGAGCTCGGCCGGTGCGGCAGGCGTGCAACAGGCCGCAGGGCCTTTTGCACGTCCGGCCTTACCCACCGGCAATCGGCGGCCAGATGGCCAGCACATCCCCTTCAACAAAGGTGTGCGTGGCGCGCTGCTCGGGCGGGATGTACACGCCGTTGACCAGCACCAGGTGCACCAGCTTGATCGGCATGCCGTAGGGCTCGATGATCTGCGCGATCGTGGCCTCGGGCGCCACTTCCAGCTCGATGCGGTTGCCGCGGCGCGCGGCAGCCGGCAGGTAATCGGTGAGGCTGGCGTAGAGCTTGAAGCTGATCTTCACGGCAGGCACGGTGCCAGCAGCTTCAGGCCCCGACATGCGCCATATCCTGCTGCGCCTGGGCATTGGCCAGGTAGGCTTCCATCAGCAACGTGGGATCGGCCATCAAGCGCTGTTTCCAGTCGGCCGACAGTGTGATGCCACCTTCCACCAGGCCCCGCATCACGCCCACATGCCCGGTCCAGCCGATGGCGTTGCAGCCGATCAACTTGTCGCCGCTGAACTGCAGGCTCAGCAGCTTGCCGGCCGCGCGGTCGGCCAATTCCACTTGTTGGCCCCCAGGCACACCATCCCATTTGCCAAAACTGGCCGAGATCAAACCCAAGGTGTCAAGCACGTTGATCTGCGTGACGCCCTTCAACTCGGTGGTCTTGCCCACCATGTTGAGTGCGGCCACCCGGGCCTGCTCGGCGGCATTGGGCTGGATCGCGCTGACGATGGTTGTGCCGCTGACCTTGTCAAACGCCTCGGCGCAATCACCGGCGGCATAGATGCCGGGCACGCTGGTTTGCAGATGCTCATCGGTCAGCACGCCCACCAGGCAGGTGATGCCTGAATTCTCCAGAAAACCGATGTTGGGCTTGACCCCGGTGGCGCTGATCACCAAGTCGGCCGCCACGTGCTGGCCGGTGGACAGGCGCACGGCCATCGCTGCGCCGTTGCTGCCGGGCCGGTCTATGGCCTGCACCCGGGCGCCGGTGTAAACCGTCACCCCTTTGTTCTGGCACCAATCCTTGATCATGCCGCCGGCCGTGGGGCCCATCATGCGCGGCACCATGCGGTCGCCCATCTCCACCACGCTGAGCTTGACGCCGCGCACCGCCAGCGCCTCCATGATGATGCAGCCGATAAAGCCGGCGCCCATCTGCAGCACCCGCGCGCCGGGCTGGGCCAGCGCCATGATGGCGCGTGCATCGGCCAGCGTCCAACAGGGGTGCACGCCGGGGCCAGCGATGCCCGGGATCGGCGGCGCGGCCGGCGACGAGCCGGTGGCGATCAGCAGCCGGTCAAAGGCCAGCGTGCTGCCGTCACCCAGCAGCACGCTGCGGTTTTGCACATCCACGGCCGTGGCGCGCTCACGCTGGATCTCGATGCGCAGTTTGGCAAAGTGGCCGGCGCCATGGCGCAAGTGGGTGCCCTCTTCAGCCACCTTGCCGATCAGCAGGTAGGGGATGGCCATGCGCGAGTACGGCGCCTCGGGCTCGTCGCCGACGATAACGATCTGATCGTCCAGCGGCGCATGCTTGCGCAGCGTCTCGGCGGCGATCACACCGGCCGGGCCGGCGCCCAGGATCACGTGCTTCATCACAAACCCAGGCGGGCCCGGGTCTCGGCCGTCAACCGGCCGCCGCTGTCCCAACCGCGCAGCGTGTAGTACTCGGGCAGCATCTCGGGCAGCTTGCTGACCAGTCCCTTGGCCGGGCCGGTCTTGACGGCTTCGGTCAGCAGCCGCTTGGGCAGGGTGTCGTCTTTTTCGGTGAAGCCGGCACGGTTGTTGAAATCACGCTCCATGTTCCAGATGCGCTCGCCGATCAGCGCCAGATTCTCCAGGCTGAACTCGTCGCCACAGGCCGCCGCCACCTGCGGCGCCACATCGGCCAGGCCCCAGGCAAAGCTGGTGAAGATGCAGATGCCGGCCGAATCAAAGGCGGCCGTGGCGTCCTGGAAGGCCTTGACCAGCCCGGGCTTGCCCTCGGACACCAGTGGGTCGGTCTTGATCGGGATGCCCAGCACCTCGGATGCCACGGTGTAGCCACGCAGATGGCAGGCGCCGCGGTTGCTGGTGGCATAAGCCAGGCCCATGCCCTGGATGCCACGCCCGTCGTAGGCCGGAAACTCCTGGCCCTTGACGCTCATGCTCAGGTCGGGGTGGCCGTATTTGGCGGTCAACCGCTTTGACCCCAAGCCGATCTCCTTGCCAAAACCCAGGCTGTGGGCCGTCATGTCGGCCAGTTCACACAAGGCCTTGGCCGAGCCGAAAGGCGCCGCTATGCCCAGCATCTCTTTGCTGATCACGCCCATCTCGTACAACTCCATCACCGCGCCGATGGTGGCGCCAAAGGTGATCGGGTCCATGCCTTGCTCGTTGCAGATGGTGTTGGCGTACTGCAGGGCTTCGATGTCGTTGACGCCATTGGCCGCGCCCAGCGCCCAGGCGGCTTCGTACTCCAGGCCGCCGGTGGCACCCCAGTACTGCGGCTTGTTGACGACGCTGAAATGCGTCGGGTCGATCTTGCTGATCCGGCCGCAGGCAATCGTGCAGCCAAAACAAGCCTGGTTGGTGACGAGCTGTTTTTTGCCGTCGCTCGCGCGCGGTGTGGCCATGGCCTCGGCGCCGATGTCCTTGGCGCCCTCAAACTGGCTGTCGCGGTGGTTGCGTGTAGGCAGCGCGCCCATCTCGTTGATCACGCTCATCAGCACCTGGGTGCCGAAGGTGGGCAGGCCCTGGCCGGTGACGGCGTTGTCGGCCAGGATTTTTTTCTTCTCGTAGGTGACGCGCATGAACTCTTTCGGGTTCACCACATTGCCCACGCCAATGGTGCCGCGCACCGCGATGGCTTTGAGGTTTTTGCTGCCCATCACCGCGCCCACGCCCGAGCGGCCGGCAGCGCGGTGCAAGTCATTCACCACCGCCGCATACAGCACCTGGTTTTCGCCCGCCAGGCCGATGCTGCTGATGCGCAACTGCGGGTCCTGGTGCTGTTTCTTCAGCGCGGCTTCGGTCTCGAACACGCTCTTGCCCCACAGATGGGCAGCGTCTTTCAGCTCGGCCTTGCCGTCGGTGATAGCCAAGTACACCGGCTTGGCAGATTTGCCTTCGAAGATCACCATGTCCCAGCCGGCCATCTTCAGCTCGGCGCCCCAGTAACCGCCCGAGTTGCTGCAGGCGATGGCCCCCGTCAGCGGGCCCTTGGTCACCACGGTGTAGCGCCCGCCGGTGGAGGCCATGGTGCCGGTGAGCGGGCCGGTGGCCCAGATGATCTTGTTGTCGGCCGAGAGTGGATCAACCGTGGCGCTGATCTCTTCCACCAGGTATTTGGTGGCCAGGCCGCGTGAGCCCAGGTACTGCCGAGCCCAGCCCATGTTGAGCGGCTCGGACGTGACGCTGCAGGCCGTGAGGTTGACGCGAAGGATTTTTCCTGCCCAAGACATTTTGAACCTCCTTCAAGCAGCGGTTGGCTGGTTGCCCAGCTTGTCAGCCCAGGCGGCCATCTTGTCCATGCCGGTCCAGTTGGCATCGATGTAGGTGATGGCGCCGGTGGGGCAGGCCTCGGCACAAGCCGGCTCGCCGCCGCACAGATCGCACTTTTGCACCTTGCCGGTTTCCTGCACGTAGTTGACGGTGCCAAACGGGCAGGCGATGGTGCAGACCTTGCAGCCGACGCAGGTGGATTCATTCACCACCTTGGCGCCGGTGGCCTTGTCCACCGTGATGGCCTCCACCGGGCAGGCATGCAGGCACCAGGCTTCGTCGCACTGGGTGCAGGTGTAGGGCACCTTGCGACCGGTGTGATGAAAGTCAAACACCTTGATGCGCGATTTGGCCGGCGCATAGACACCGTAGTTCTCGAACGAACAGGCCATCTCGCATTGCAGGCAACCGGTGCATTTCTCCGGATTGATGTGCAGGCTTTTCTGCATGGTGTTCTTCTCCGCTTGATCGGTGAGGTTGGCACCCGTCCACGCGCCCGCGTTGACTGGAGGCTTATGCAATCATCGACATAGCGAATCGACGCGGAAACCTAGGCGATACCCTAGGCTGTACCAGCTTGTAGCGTCAGGCGTTGTTGGGCCGGCGCGAGGCCGAGGCCACCGGGTGACCGGCTGCCTCCGCCCCCGAAGCCGGCCGGAGGCGGCCGACTTCTCCTCCTTTACCTACGGCATCCGGTCACCCGGCGTCCTCGGCCCACCACCAGCGGTGCACTGCGAAGGTTTTCAAAACCTGTCCGCGCCTCGGTGGTGATGGAGCGTCGGGGTGGGTTGCCGGGTTTTGGGCAGGTAAAGGAGGAGACGGCGGGCGCTTGCGGCCGGCGTCGGGGGACACGGAACAAAACACGGCAACCCGGCCCGGCGCTCACGCGAAGACCGTTGAATGCTCTCAGCGGCCAAGAAGTCTTATTTGCCAGCGTTCGGAAAAAACAACTGCTCGCCGCCGATCTTGTAGCTGGCCACCACCGCCTGGCCGGCCGGCGACACCACCCAATCGGCAAAACCCTGGGCCAGCGCCGCCTTGACATGCGGGTGCTTGGCCGGATTGACCACCATCACGCCGTACTGGTTGAACAGCCGCGCGTCGCCCTCGACCAGCACCACCAGATCGGCGCGGTTTTTGAAGCTCAGCCAGGTGCCGCGGTCGGTCAGCACATAAGCGCCGGTGGACGCGGCCATGTTCAGCGCAGGGCCCATGCCGCAGCCACACTCCTTGTAACCAGCGGGTTTGGTGGCAGCGATGTCGGTGCCGGCGGCTTTCCAGTAGCGCAACTCGGCAGCGTGGGTGCCGCTTTTGTCGCCGCGCGAGATGAAACCAGCATTGGTGGCAGAAAGCTTCTGCAGCGCTGCGCTGATGTCCTTGCCCCGCAGTTTGGCCGGGTCGGCGGCCGGGCCGATCAACACAAAATCGTTGTACATCACCGGCAGCCGCTTGACACTGAAGCCGTCGGCAACAAACTTTTCCTCGGCCACCTGGTCGTGCACAAACACGATGTCGGCATCACCGCGCCGGCCCATGTCCAGCGCCTGGCCGGTGCCCAGCGCCACCACCCGCACCTCCGTGCCGGTGGCAGCCTTGAAGGCCGGCAGCAAATGGCCAAACAGGCCGGATTGCTCGGTGGACGTGGTGGAGGCCATCACGATGAACGGGCTTGGCGCGTTGGTTTGTGCGCTGGTTTGTACGTTTGCCAGCGTTGCCACAGCGGTCAGCGCCAGGCCCAGCCAGCCGCGACGGGTCATCAGGTCCACGGTAGTTCCCCTTTCAGAAATTGCGCCGCCTCGGGTGGCAGATCGCTGCGGTGAAAAAAATCGGCGCTGCTGCAATCAACCAGCAGCCGGCCGGCATCCAGGTACAGCACCCGGCTGGCTAGACGCTTTGCCTGGCCCAGGTTGTGCGTGCTCATCACCAGCGCCATGCCGTCGTGGCCAAACTCGTCGATCAAGGTCTCCACCTCGCGCTTGGCCGATGGGTCCAGGCTGGCGGTGGGCTCGTCCAGAAACAGGATGTCGGGCCGCACGCCCCAAGCCCGCGCCAACGCCAGGCGCTGCTGCTGGCCACCCGACAAGGCCCGCGCCGGCAGCGCAGCCTGGGCCAGCAATCCCACCCGCTGCAGTGCGCTGTGCAGGCGCTGCGCCCGCTCGGCCGCCGGCACACCGGCCAGCCACAAGGCAAGCTGCAGGTTGCGGCGCACCGAAAAGTTCAACCAGAACGGCCGCTGAAACACCATCGCCGTCACCGGCCGTTGCGCGCTGCCAGGCACGGCCAACAACAGCCGCTGGCCGCTGCTGGGCACCAGCAAGCCGTTCAGCAAGCGCAGCAAGCTGGTTTTGCCCGAGCCATTGGCACCCACCAGCGCAATGCGGTCGCCGCGGTGGATTTGCAGGTTGATGTTGCACAGCGCCGGCCGGCCGGCAAAGTGCAGGTTGGCTTGCTGCAGGCCGATCAGCGGCAGCGGGTGGGCGGCGCTCATCCGGCCAGGCCGCCGGACAAACGACCCAGCACCACCGGACCAGCGCCGCTGCGGCGCTGCAGCCAGCCCAACACCCCGTTGATCAGCGCCACCACGCCCAGCAGCACGATGCCCAGCGCCAGCGCCAGCGGCAAATCACCCTTGCTGGTTTCCAGCGCAATCGCGGTGGTCATCACCCGGGTGACGCCGTCGATGTTGCCGCCGACGATCATCACCGCGCCCACCTCGGCCAGCGCGCGGCCAAAGGCGGTCAGCAGCACCGTCAGCACCGCCAGCCGGGCATGCGCCAGCAGCAGCAGCGCACTCAGCAGCCGGCCGGCGCCCATCGCCTGCAACTCGTCGCCACCCTCGCGCAGTGCATCGGCCACCAGTTGGCGCGCCAGTGCGGCAATCAGCGGCAGCACCAGGATGCTTTGTGCGATCACCATTGCGCTGGGCGTGAACAAAATGCCCCAGGCACCCAGCGGCCCCGAGCGCGACAGCAGCAAATACACCACCAGCCCCACCACCACCGAGGGCAGCGCCAGCAGCGTATTGAGCCCGCCCACCACCAGTGCCTGGCCGGCAAACCGCGCCACCGCCAGCCAGGCGCCCAGCAGCAGCCCAAAAACCGCGCCCAGCGCGCAAGCCGTGGCGCTGACCCGCAGCGACAGCGCAACGATGCGCCACAGCGTGGCATCGGCCTGGGTGATCAGGGTCAGCGCAACGGTGATGCTTTGAGAGAAGGCGTCCATGGGGCGGCGTGGCAGGCCATGATTCTTGCCGCTGGGGGCCGGCGGCGCGATATGCACGGCGCTGCATAGTGGTCTGCCGCGGCGGGTCAACAGCCCCCAGCGCTGCGCCGGGCCCTGCTGCCGCGCGATGGCGCGCTTGGCTTGTTCCGGTGCAGCGCGATTCAAGCCCGGGCCGGCTTGGCCGAAAACGGCCCATGCCATCCAACTCGACCGGGCCCGCACCGGCCCACCGCCCACCGGCCGGCCGCCGTTGGCCACTGGCCTTGGCGGCGGCCTTGCTGGTGGGCGGCGCGGCCACCAGCCTGTGGGCCTGGCAATCCAGCGCGGCCTACCTGGCGCGCCAGGCTGATGCCGAGTTTGAGCGCTACAGCGGCCTGAGCTTTGACAACATCGGCCAGCGCGTGACGCACCAGTTGGATTTGCTCACTGGCTTCCAGGCGCTGTTTCGCGCCAGCAACCAGGTGTCGCGCGCAGAATTTCACAGCTACTTCACCGACCTGCGGGTGCAGGCGCGGTTTCCGGGCCTGCTGGCGGTGCAGTACGCCAAGCTGCTGGACGATGCGCAGCGGCCGGCTTTTGAGGCCGAGGTGCGGGCCGATCACACACTGCAGCCCGGCGGCTACCCGCAGTTTGAGATCCACCCACCGGGCCGGCGCGACCAGTACCTGGTGGTGGTGTTCAACGAGCCGATGCAGGGCAACGAGCCGGCATTTGGCCGCGACAACATCGCCGATCCGGCGCGCCGCGAGGGGGTGGAGCGGGCGCGCGACAGCGGCACGCCGCAGGCCTCGGCACCGCTGCAATTGCTGCAGCAGCGCCCGGGCGTGCTGGTGCGGTTGCCGATCTACCGGCGCGGTGCGGCCCTGGCCAGCGTGGCGCAACGCCGCGCGGCCTACGTTGGCCAGATCAACGGCGTGCTGCTGCTGGACGACTTGCTGCGCGACACCTTGCCCAGCCAGGCCGAAGCACCCTACCAGGTGATGATCACCGACCGGGGCGCCATCGATCAAACCGACGGCCCGGCGCAGCGCCCGGCCACGTTGGTGGCACGCACCAGCGCGCAAGGCCCGGGCGCGCTGTGGGCCACCGGCGCTGCCGCGCCCCAGGCGGGCGACAGGCGCGAGCACACGCTGGCGATGGCCGGCCGCACCTGGACGATCGAGGTGGCGCGGCCGCATGTGGACCATCGGACCGCACCGTTTCCGCTGCTGCTGCTGGGCGCGGGCTTGGCGATCACACTGCTGTTGTCCATGCTGGCCGCACGGCTGACCTGGCTGCGCCACCGCGCCCAGCAGCTTGCGCTGGCGATGAGCCAACAAGCGCGCGCCAATGCCGAGCGGCTGGACGCGGTGTTCAATGCCACGGTGGACGGCATCCTGACGCTGGACCGCCACGGCACGGTGCTGAGTGCCAACCAGGCCACGCAACGCATCTTTGGCCACAGCGCCGAGCGCCTGGTGGGCCACAGCCTGGGCCTGCTGATGCCGCTGGGCGCAGCGTCGCAGCTCGGTGATTGGCTGGCCCCGGCCGAGCCCGGCAGCACCAGCCGGCGGCTGCAGGCCCGCCATGCCAACGGCGCGCTGTTTGCGATCGAACTGGGCATCAGCGAGATGCTGGTGGACGGCCAGCGCCAATACGTGGGCCTGCTGCGCGACATGAGCGCCGCGCAAGCCGCGCAAGACCGCATCGCCCAGGCCGCACAAGCGCTGCGCGCCGCCGACGAGTTGCGCGAGGCGGTGTTCCAGCACGCCGCGTTTGCATTGATCGTGGCCGACGCCCAGGGCTTGATCCAGGCGATGAACCCGGCCGCCGAGCGCCTGCTGGGCTGCAGTGCGGCCGACGAGGTGGGCCGCAGCACGCTGGGCAGCTTTCACGACGCCGCCGACCTGACCGCGCTGGGCCACATGCTGCACCAGTTGCAGGTGACCGCACGCGAGGCCCGCAGCGGCGGCGAAGCGCCGGCCAATCAGCCGCGTGGCATCGAGCGCACGCTGGTGGTGCAGCGCCGCGATGGCGGGCGGGTGCCGGTGTCAGTCACCGTGTCGGCATTGCACGACAGCGACGGTGCGGTCAGCGGTTTTTTGAGCATCGCGCACGACATCACCGAGCGCCAGCGCCTGGCCGAGCAACTGTCGCAACTGGCTTACCACGACGGCCTGACCGGGCTGCCCAACCGCATCCGGCTGGAAGACCATCTTCAACAAGCCATTGCCAAGGCGCGCCGTCACCGCGACCCGTTGGCGCTGTTGTTCATCGACCTGGACCGCTTCAAGCCGATCAACGACAACCACGGCCATGCGGTGGGCGACCAGGTGCTGTGCGAGGTGGCGCGCCGGCTGCAAGCGTCGCTGCGCTCGGCCGACCTGGTGGCGCGGCTGGGCGGCGACGAGTTTGTGGTGCTGCTGACCACCTTGGCCAACCACGAGGATTGTTTGGTGGTGGCCGACAAACTGCTGCTGACGCTGGGCGAGACCATGCACATCGGCAACCTGGCGCTGCACGTGGGCGCCAGCATAGGCGTGGCGCGTTACCCCGAATCGGGCCAGGACGCGGCCGAGCTGCTGCGCCAGGCCGATGCGGCGATGTACCAGGTCAAGCTGGCCGGGCGGCATACGCTGCTGCAGGCGGGGCAGGTGGATCGGGCGCAGCGCGGCTGAATTTTTCCTGTCGCCGCTTGAAGAGCGAGAACGCGCCGCAAGTGCCCGGCAGCGGGACAGAGAGTTGCGCCGCTCCGGCAATTGGACTACTGTCCCCTTTGCACAGGATGGCTTGCCAAGGAGGAAATCATGGTCCGCTCCAATCGCCTGCTATGGATTGCCGTGTTCGGGATCAGTCTTGCAGTGGCAACGCCAAGCGCCGATTCGGTCGAGTTGTTTCACGATGACTTCAATGTGTCGGGTGACAAGCTGGATCTGAGCCAATGGACCACCGAGTTTGGTCCACCTTCATTCCTGGGGCGCACCCAGTTGCGCGATTGGGTGACAGCGGGAGCGGCCGGCAACTTCACTGTCGCCGACGGTCTTGCTCACCTGGATCTGAACACGTGGAACCCAAGCGGGTTTTCGCTTTACGGCAGCCATGCGAAAACGATTGCTTCGTTCAAGCCGACCGTTGGTGTCGACATTGAGTTGTCGGTCAGGATGCGCCTGACCACGCTGCAGCAAGGCCTTGTTTTTGGCATCTATTTCTTTGGCTGTGATGCCGGGCCATGTGCCACGGCTCATGATGAACTCGACATCGAACTGGTGACGAACTTCCTCCAACCGGGGGCATCGCCGCTGCGAGTGCAACTCAATCGATACGCAGCCGAGCCGCTGGGCGCCGGGCAAGGCCCCATCGTGCCGTTGCCGGCCGGGTTTGATGCCTTGGCAGACCATGACTGGAAGATCGTCTGGGGCCTGGGCAAGGTCAGCTACTCGGTCGACGGGACCGTGCTTTCTTCTGCCACCACCGTCATTCCGCAAGGCGCGATGCAGGCCAACGTCATCGTTTGGGGGCCTGCACCGGAGTGGCCTGATGGCTACCATCCGTCGCTACAACCGGCGCCGATCAAAGACGCGGATCAGAGGTTTGGTGCGTTGATCGATTCAATGTCCGTACAAGCCGTTCCCGAACCAGCCGAGTGGATACTGATGGCAGTGGGCTCCATGGCCCTTGGTGCGTACACCCGGCGGCGCCAGGGGCACGCGCTGCATTCAAGCCATGCCGCCAGCATCTGAATCCCGTCAACCCACTACGCCGCATGCGCCAGCCCACCACCCCCACCCTGCCGCTGCGTCAAATCGGCCGCTCCAACCTGCACACCGCACCGCTGGCCTTCGGCGGCAATGTCTTCGGCTGGACCGCCGACAAAACCACCTCGTTCTCGCTGCTGGATGCATTTGTCGATGGCGGTTTCAACCTGATCGACACCGCCGATGTCTACTCACGCTGGGTGCCCGGCCACAGCGGCGGCGAATCTGAAACCATCATCGGCGAATGGCTGGCCGCCAGCGGCAAGCGCGACCAGGTGCTGATCGCCACCAAGGTGGGCAAGGACATGGGCAATGGCAACACCGGCCTGTCGCGGCGCTGGATCCGCCAGGCGGTGCACGATTCACTGCGCCGGCTGCAAACCGACCAGATCGACCTGTACCAATCGCATGACGACGATGCCAACACGCCGCTGGAAGAATCGGCCGCCGCGTTTGCCGAGCTGATCGCCGAGGGCAAGGTGCGCGCCATCGGTGCCAGCAACTTCTCGGCGCCGCGCCTGGCCGAGGCACTGGCCGTCAGCGCCGGTCTGGGCCTGCCGCGTTACGAGTGCCTGCAGCCGCTGTACAACCTGATGGACCGTGCCGCCTACGAGGCCGAGCTGGAGCCGCTGTGCCGCGCCCAGGGCCTGGGTGTGATCAACTTTTTTGGCCTGGCACGCGGTTTTTTGACCGGCAAATACCGCAGCGAGGCCGACCTGGCCAAAAGCCCACGCGGCGCTGGCATCAAGGGCTATCTGAACCCGCGTGGCCACCGCGTGCTGGCCGCGCTGGACGCCGCGGCGCAGGCCCACAACGCCACGCCGGCCCAGGTGGCGCTGGCCTGGCAGATCCACCGGCCGGGGCTGACCGCACCGATCTGCAGTGCCACCAGCACCACGCAATGGGCCGAGCTGGCCGGCGCAGCGCGGCTGGTGTTGTCAGCCGCCACGCTGGCGGCGCTGGACGGGGCCAGCGCCGAGCCCGGCCGCAACTGACGGCGCCACCCGCACCTGCCGCAGCAACTGATCTGACCAGCGCTCGGCCAGCGGCGTCAACGGCACATCGGCGCGGCTGATGCGCACGATGTCGGGCGCCGCCAAGGCCTCGTTGACCGGGATCAGTTGCACCGCGTGGGCAAACAGCGGCGACTCGGCCCATTGCCGGGGCAGCAGCACCAGCGCATCGCTGTTGGTCACCAGGGTCAGGATCGACAGCATCGAGTCGGCCTGCACGATGGATGACGGCGTGGCCAGGCCATAGACCTTGAACTGCTCTTCAAACTCTTGCTCGGGCCGCTCGCGCAGGCCGGTCAGCACCCAGTCCATGTGCACCAGCGCGGCCAGGCTGCCGGCGTAACGCAGCGGATGGCCTTTGCGGCCGATCACCGCGCGCTGGTTGTGAAAAAACAAGTCCACCCGGTAGCCGGCGTCCACCCGCTCGGCCCGTGGGCCAAGGTAAAAGTCCAGCGTGCCGTCGCGCAGCCGGGGCTCCAGGTTGTTGAACACGCCTTCGACAAAACGCATGCGCACGCCCGGATGGGCCTTGCGAAAAGCGCGGTAGGCGCCGGGCACCAGGTCCAGCAGCGGCGCGGTGGCGATGCCGGTGACCACGCTGCCGGTCAACACGCCCTGGGCCTGGGCGATTTCCTCGCGGCCGCGGCGCAGCTCTTCCATGGCGGCATGCGCGCGGGTCAAAAAGCCCTGGCCGGCGGCAGTGAGTGTCACGCCCCGGGTGTGGCGGTCTACCAAGCTGGTGCCCAGCTCTTTTTCCAGCTCGCGCAGGCTGCGTGTCAGCGCCGGTTGCGCCAGGCCCAGCGCACGCGCGGCACCGCGCAGGCTTTGCGCCTTGGAGATCGCAACCAGATCACGCAGGTGGTGCAGTTTCATGGTGATATCTGCCAGGCATCGCTTGGTTCATTTTGCCTTCTGGAACACATCTTGATCCAGCCCGATGATCACGGCCAACACAACGACACCTGGCTGGAGACAAACCTTGAACACTGACATCGCCATCGTCGGCGCCGGCCCCAGCGGGATGATGCTGGCCATCGAGCTGGGCCGGCGTGGCGTGGCCTGTGTGCTGCTGGAAGAAAGCCCCACCACCAAGCAGTTTCCAAAGGCCAACGCCACGTCGGCACGCACGATGGAGCATTACCGGCGCTGCGGCTTTGCCGACCAGGTGCGTGCCAGCGGCCTGCCCGATGACCGGGCGCAAGACGTGGTGTACGCCACCCGGGGCAATGGGCACGAGATGGCGCGCTTTTGCATCCCGTCGCCGGCCCAGGCCCGCAGCGGCAACCACTTTGGCGATTACGGCGAGGCCGAATGGCCCACGCCCGAGCTGCCGCACCGTGGCCAGCAAATGGTGATCGAGCCAATCCTGCTGACCCAGGCCCGCAAGCACGCCAGCGTGGATGTGCGCATGGGCTGCAAGGTCACCGCGGTGGCCGATCTGGGCACGCATGTGCAGATCGATGCGCTGCAGCAGGGCGGCCAGCCGCTGCAACTGCAAGCCCGCTACGTGGTGGGCTGCGACGGTGCGCGCAGTGTGGTGCGCGAGGCGATGGGCGTGGGCTATGCCGGCCGCGGCCGCGAGGAGCGGGATTTTTTTGGCGGCCAGATGCTGACCATCCATTTCCGCTCAACCGCGCTGGCCTCGGTGCTGGCGCTGCGGCCGGCCTGGACGTATTGGATCGTCAACCCCGAGCGGCGCGGTGTGCTGGTGGCAATGGACGGCCGCGACACCTGGGTGGCCGGCATCCAGCTCAAGCCCGGGCAGGACGCCGCCACGGTGGACATCGCCGCCACGCTGGCGTCGCTGGTGGGCCAGCCGATACCGTTTGAGCTGATTGCCAGCGGCACCTGGCTGGCCGGCTTCATGCTGGTGGCCGATGCCTACCGGCGTGGCCGCTGCCTGATTGCCGGGGACGCGGCGCATTTGTTCACCCCCGCTGGTGGCATGGGCTACAACACTGCCGTGGATGACGCGGTGAACCTGGGCTGGAAGCTGGCCGCGGTGTGCCAGGGCTGGGGCGGCGAGGCCTTGCTGGACAGCTACGAGGCCGAGCGCCGCCCGATTGCGCTGCGCAACACCGCGTTTGCCCGCCGCATGGCCGACAGCATGGGCCAGCTTTCCAGCCCGGCCGAGCTGGAGTTGCCTGGCCCGCTGGGCGACGCGGCACGCTTGGCGCTGGGCGCCAAATGCCTGGCGCACATCCACGCCGAGTTCAACATCCCCGGGCTGCAGCTTGGCCTGCGTTATCAGAGCGCGGTGGTGGCCCAAGAGGACGGCCCACCGCCGCCCGACGAGCCCAACCACTACCAGCCCAGCGGCTATCCCGGTGTCCGCGCGCCGCATTTGCCCGACCCATCCGCCGGGCCCAACGGCAGCCTGCTGGACCGCTTTGGCACCGGCTTTACCTTGCTGTGCCTGGCCGGGCCGCTGGACCTGGCACCCTGGCGTGATGCCGCCGCGGCATTGGCGTTGCCGCTGCAAACCGTGCCCAGCGACGACCCCGCCGCCCGCGCGCTGTACGGCGCCGAGCTGGTGCTGATCCGGCCCGACCACCACATTGCCTGGCGCGGCGCGGCCAGTGCAGACGCAATGGGCGCTCTGCGCACCGCGGTTGCATTGCCGGCCTGAACCGTACTAGCTTGCCGCTTTTACCCCGACCCCACGACCCCCAGGAGACAAACCGATGAAACGATCCAGATTCCTCACGCTGCTGGCCACCACGGCGGCCGCTTTGGCCGCCTTTGTTATGCCCGGCAGCGCGCTGGCCCCGGCCTGGCCCACCAAGCCGGTGCGGCTGGTGCTGGGCGCGCCGGCCGGCACCGCGCCCGACACCGCCGCCCGCATCGTCGGCGAGCGATTGACGGCGATGTGGGGCCAGCAGATCGTGATCGACAACAAGCCTGGCGTGGGCGGCATGCTGGCGATGGAAACCGTCAATGGTGCAGCGCCCGACGGCTACACCTTGTTGTTTACCCACGCCGGCGCGGCGCTGGTGACACCGCAGATGTTCAAGGTGGCCAAATACGATCCGGTGAACGATTTCGTCACCTTGGGCCTGGTGGCCGATTCACCGATGATGATTGCGGTGAGCAACAGTTTTCCGGAAAAAACGCTGGCCGATCTGGTGAAAGCCGCCAAGGCCGCGCCGGGCAAGTTCACGCTGGGCAGCACCGAGCAGGCCACCTTGCCGTTCCTGGTGGGCCATTCGATCGCCCAGGCCACCGGCACCACCTACCTGCATGTGCCGTTCAACAACCCGCAGCAATCGATGCAGGGTTTGGTCAGCGGGGATGTGCCGATCTACATCGACGGCATTGCGCCGCTGCTGCCGTTGATCAAGAGCGGCCGTGCCCGTGCGCTGGCGATGACCACCGACCGCGCCTTGCCAGGCTTCGAGGGCATCCCGCTGGTCAAGGACACGATCCCCGGTTTTGTTGCGGTGGGCTGGTTCATGGTGCAAGGGCCCAAAGCCTTGCCGGCCGACATCGCCAGCAAGATCAACCGCGACCTGAACACAGTGCTGAACCAACCCGAGGTGGCCGCCAAGATGCAGGGCTTGAGCCTGTTTCCGCATCCCAAGAGCCTGGCCGAATCGGCAGCGTTCATCAAGTCCGAGGTGGACAAGTGGGCCGCCGTGATCAAGACCGCCGGCATCCAGCCGCAATGATGATGGACACCACCAACTCCCCCGGACGGGTTCAAGGCAAGGTGGCCTTTGTCACCGGCGGCGCCGGTGGCATCGGCCAGGCCATCGCGCTGCGGCTGGGCCAGCAAGGCGCCAGCGTGGTGCTGAGCGATCTGGACCCGGCGGCTGGTGAGGCGGCTGCCCAGGCCTTGCGCGACCAGGGCATCCCGGCGCTGTTTGTGCAGCACGATGTGCGCGACGAAGCGGCCTGGGCCGCAGCAGTGGCGCTGGCCTGCAGCCACTTTGGCAAGCTGGACATCCTGGTCAACAACGCCGGCATTGCGCTGCCGCCGCCCGATGGTTTTGAGGCGCTCACTTTGGACGATTGGCGCAAGGTGATGAGCGTCAACCTGGACGGCGTGTTCCTCGGCACCCGCGAAGGCGTGCGGGCGATGAAAGACCATGGCGGCGCCATCGTCAACATCGGCTCGGTGTCGGCCTTCATCGGCACGCCGGGCGGTGCGGCTTACGGCAGCAGCAAGGGCGGTGTGCGCAGCATGAGCAAGCAGGCGGCGGTGGCCTGTGCGCGCAAGGGCTACAAGGTGCGCATCAACACCATCCACCCGAGCTGGATCTGGACCCCGCTGGTGGAAAAAGCCGCCAATGCACGCTGGGGCGAGGCCGACGCCAAGGCCACGATGGCCGCGCAACACCCGTTTGGCCAGCTTGGTGCGCCTGACGATGTGGCGTATGCGGTGCTGTACCTGGCCAGCGACGAGGCCAGGCTGGTGAACGGCATCGACCTGGTGGTGGATGGGGCTTTGCTGAGCACCTGATGCGGATTTGATGCACCGCTGTCGGCGGAAAGCCGGCATTCAACGGTCAGCGCATGAGCGCCGGGCCGGGTTGCCGTGTTTTGCTCCGTGTCCCCCGACGCCGGCCGCAAGCGCCCGCCGTCTCCTCCTTTACCTGCGCAAAACACGGCAACCCACCCCGACGCTCAATTGACAACGAGGCGAGGCCAGGTTTTCAAAACCTCCAAAGTGCACCGCCGGTGGTGGGCCGAGGGCGCCGGGTGACCGGATGCCGCAG
>JANOBL010000431.1:0-1899 GCA_031411635.1 Betaproteobacteria bacterium | reverse complement strand
GGTGGGCCTGCGCGCCAGCATCACCGGCGAGATCGTGATGGACGAGGTGTTCTGCGCCGAAGAAAACGCCTTCCCCGACGTGCGGGGGCTCAAAGGCCCGTTCACCTGCCTGAACAGCGCACGCTACGGCATTGCCTGGGGTGCACTGGGTGCGGCCGAAGACTGCTTCCACCGCGCCCGCCAATATGTGCTGGACCGCCAGCAGTTTGGCCGGCCGCTGGCGGCCAACCAGTTGATCCAGAAAAAACTGGCCGACATGCTGACCGAGATCACCTTGGGCCTGCAAGGCTGCTTGCAGCTTGGCCGGATGAAGGACGCCGGCACCGCGTCGGTGGAAATCACCTCGATCATGAAGCGCAATAGCTGCGGCAAGAGCCTGGACATCGCCCGCCTGGCGCGCGACATGATGGGTGGCAACGGCATCAGCGATGAATACGGCGTGGCCCGGCACCTGGTGAACCTGGAGGTGGTGAACACCTACGAGGGCACACACGACATCCATGCACTGATCCTGGGCCGTGCGATCACCGGCATTCAAGCCTTTAGTTGACCCCCCCCGAAGCGCCTTCGGCGCTCCCCCAGGGGGACGCCGCCAGTGGCCCGGCAGAGCCGGTTCCACAGCGTCTGTTTGTTCAGACTTCCACGATTGGAGATGCCTTGGCTGGTTTGAAACTGCTGGATGGAATCCGCGTACTCGATCTGTCCCGGGTGCTGGCCGGCCCCTGGTCTGGCCAGATCCTGGCCGATTACGGCGCCGATGTGATCAAGGTGGAGCGGCCGGAGGTTGGCGACGACACCCGCACCTGGGGGCCGCCGTGGTGGGGGCCGGCTGAGGACCGCATGTCGGCGTACTACCTGAGCGCCAACCGGGGCAAACGCTCGATTGCGATCGACATCGCCACCGCCGAAGGCGCGGCGCTGGTACGGCAGCTTGCGGCGCAGGCCGATGTGCTGCTGGAGAACTACAAGGTGGGCCAGTTGGCCAGATATGGGCTGGACTACGCGGCGATGTCCACCCTCAACCCCAGGCTGGTGTACTGCTCGGTCACGGGTTACGGCCAGGACGGCCCGATGGCGGCTGCGGCCGGTTACGACTTTGCGATCCAGGCCACCGGCGGGCTGATGAGCGTGACCGGCGAAAAAGAAGGCACACCCGGCAGCCAGCCGCAAAAAGTGGGCGTGGCGGTGGCCGATTTGTTCACCGGCGTGTATGCCACCACCGCGGTGCTGGCGGCGCTGATCGAGCGTGGCCGAACCGGGCGTGGCCGGCACATCGATGCTGCGCTGCTGGATGTGCAGGTGGCCATGCTGGCCAACCAGGCCAGCAACCATTTGGTGGGCGGCATCGTGCCACAGCGCATGGGCAACGCGCACATGAACGTGGTGCCCTACCAGGTGTTTGCCACCTTGGACGGCCACATCGTGCTGGCGGTAGGCAACGACGGCCAGTTCCAGCGTTTTTGCGAGTTGGCGGGAGATGTGGCTGTCGCTCAGGATGCGCGCTATGCCAACAACTCGGGCCGCATCAACAACCGCGACAGCCTGATCCCGGTGCTGTCGGCATGGATGCTCAAGCGCAGCACCCAGGGTTGGATGGACTTGCTGGAACCCAATGCCGTGCCCTGTGCGCCCATCCTCACCTTGCCAGGCGTATTCAAGCACCCGCAAGTGGTGGCGCGCGGCATGCAGGCCCAGGTGGACGTGGGTGCCGACAAGCCGATGCCGCTGATCGCCAACCCGATGCGTTTTGACGGCCAGCGCGCGATGGCCGACCAGCCGCCGCCAGGGCTGGACCAGCATGGC
The DNA here is from genome assembly GCA_031411635.1 of Betaproteobacteria bacterium. Classification (GTDB taxonomy): domain Bacteria; phylum Pseudomonadota; class Gammaproteobacteria; order Burkholderiales; family Burkholderiaceae_C; genus Pseudaquabacterium. The sequence continues at coordinate 96 of JANOBL010000431.1, read as the reverse complement.
GACGCGCTGCGCGAGGCCTTGCGCTTGAACAGCGGCTGGCCGGCGCGCGGCTGACTGGTCCCCTCCCCCGGGCAGGGGGAGGGTTAGGGTGGGGGT
>JANOBL010000430.1:0-5731 GCA_031411635.1 Betaproteobacteria bacterium | reverse complement strand
GACCTTGAAGCTGGCCTCGCTGCTGATCGGCCTGGCGGTGGCCGCCGCGCTGCAGGTGGAAAAAATGCGCGAGCGCGCCGGCCGGGTGGCGCATGGCCTGGCCGACGAGCCACTGCTGTTTTTCGGCCTGAAAAACGCGGTATTCGTCGCGCTGGTGATCGGCCTGGCCTATCTGCTGGCCACTTACAAAGGCTTGCCCAATGTGCTGGTGATCATGGCGCTGCTGATGCTGCTGTACGACTTTGTCACCCGCCGCACCGTGTTGGGCCGGCGCTTGTACGCGCTGGGCGGCAACGAGAAGGCAGCGCGGCTGTCCGGGGTGCGCACCGAGCGGCTGACGTTTTATGCCTTCGTCAACATGGGCATGCTGGCGGCGCTGGCCGGGCTGGTATTTGCCGCCCGGCTGAATACCGCCACGCCCAACGCCGGGCTGGGCTTCGAGCTGGATGTGATCGCCGCCTGCTTCATCGGCGGTGCGTCGGCCTCGGGCGGCGTGGGCAAGGTGCTGGGCGCGGTGATAGGCGCCTTCATCATGGGCGTGATGAACAACGGCATGTCCATCCTGGGCATCGGCATCGATTACCAGCAGGTGATCAAGGGCGGCGTGCTGCTGGCAGCCGTCTTTGTGGACGTCTACAACAAAGCCAAACGCTGAATCCACGATGACCGGCCAGCACGGCGATCCGTCCTACCGCCAGCCGCCGGCCGCGCGCAAGAGCATGCATGCGCGCATCGTGCGCGACCTGGGCTTGCGCATCGTCTCGGGTGATTTGAAGCCGGGGGATCGCCTGCCGGCCGAAGCCCAACTCTGCGCCGAGTACGAGGTCAGCCGCCCGGTGCTGCGCGAGGCCACCCGGGTGCTGGTGGCCAAGGGCCTGGTGCAATCGCGCCAGCGCAGCGGCGCCATCGTGCAGCCGCGTGCCGATTGGCATCTGCTGGACCCCGATGTGCTGTACTGGTTGACCCAGGCGATGCCGGCGCCACAGTTCACCGATTTGCTGCTCACCGCACGCCGGGTGTTTGAGCCCGCCGCCGCGGCACTGGCCGCCACGGTGGCCTCGCCGACGCAACTGGCCGGCATCCGGCAGGCCTATCAATTGATGGCAGCGGCACGCAGCCCGGACGAGTTGCTGGAGCCCGACCTGGCCTTCCACCGCCGCATCGCCGAGGCCACCGGCAACGATTTGTTGGCCTACATCGGCAACATGCTGTCGCTGGCGCTGCGCGAATCGATCCGCTTGTCCAGCCGGCTGCCCAACACCCACGAGTTGAGCCTGCCGCGCCACAAGGCCATCCTCACCGCGCTGCTGAACCACGATGCGCAGGCCGCGCAACAAGCCAGCTTGCTGCAGTTGCAGGCCGCCGGTGAGGACTTGCAGCAGGTGTTCAGCCACATCGCACCGGGCTCAACCAGGGCTGGCGACTCCGGCAAAACCCGCTGAGACCGCCAGGGGGTGGATGGTATTCTTGGCGGTTGATGAACCGTCCAGTACATACCCCTCGCCTGCTGCTGTTGGCCGCTGTCCTGGCCGGCCTACTGGCCGGGCCCGGGGCCCATGCCGAGCCGGCACCCAGTGCGGGGCCGGCCGACGCCATCATGGATTTGCTGGGCGAGCGCGGCCTGCTGCGGCCGCTGGGCGCGGCGGCGCTGGTCAGCTCGGTGCGCAACACGGTGCGCGACACCGCTTCCGATCTGGTGATGCAGGCAATGAACTTTCTCGGTGTGCCGTACCGGCGCGGTGGCAGCTCGGAAGAAACCGGTTTCGACTGCAGCGGCTTCACCCGCCATGTGTTCGAAAACAGCATCGGCCTGGTGTTGCCACGCCGCGCCGACGAGCAAGCCACCACCGCCGGCCTGCTCAACATCAACCGGCAGGAGTTGAAGCCGGGCGATCTGGTGTTCTTCAATACGATGAAGCGCAGCTTCTCGCATGTGGGCATCTACGTGGGTGACGACAAGTTCATCCACTCGCCGCGCAGCGGCAGCGCGGTGCGCATCGAGGACATGCGCGAGTCGTACTGGGCGCGCCGCTTCACCGGCGCCCGCCGGGCTGATTTGAGCGCCGCCACACCGGCACTGAATCCGGCCCGCTGATCGGGTTCGGCCGCGCTGCGGCTCGGCCCCTCACCCTTACCTGCTGCATTGCCCCCTCCCAACTGCGGGAGAGGGTCGGGGTGAGGGCCGGTCAAGAACTTCTTTACAAACCCGCAACGCCATTGCATCGCCACGTCGCCAGACTTTAAATGTGCTTTTTGCACATTTAATATCCCAAATCTGCCGAGGACCAACGATGCCCGCCGACCACCCCTCCCTGATCGTCCATACCACCAGCCATGCGCCGCCGCTGGTGGACGACTTGCCCACGCTGCTGCAAGCCCACCCGCAACGCCGCCGCCTGCTGGGCTGGCTGGCGGCCACGGCCGTGCCCGCCGGCCTGCTGGCCAGCCAGGTGCCCGCCTGGGCGGCACCCGGCCGCACGCGGCCAACGCCCACCCCGGGTGGCTCGTCTGGCGGCATTGGCAACGCGGCCTGCCCCACGATCCCCGACGAGACCGCCGGCCCCTACCCGGGTGACGGCAGCAACGGCGTCAACGCGCTGACGATGTCGGGCATCGTGCGCTCGGACATCCGCCCCTGCTTTGCCGGCCGCAGCGGCACCGCCACCGGCATGCTGCTGGTGGTGCGCATCAAGCTGGTGAACTCCAGTTTGAGCTGCGGCGGCCTGGCGGGACGCGCCATCTACCTCTGGCATGCCGACCGCAGTGGCCAGTACTCGCTGTACTCCAGCGCGGTGGCGCAGCAAAACTATTTGCGCGGTGTGCAAGTCACCGATGCCAATGGCGAGGCCACGTTTGTCACCGTCTTCCCCGGCTGTTATTCGGGCCGCTGGCCGCACATGCACTTTGAGGTTTACAACAGCCTGGCCACCGCGATCAGCGGCAGCTACAGCGTCAAGACCTCGCAGCTTGCGATGCCACCGGCCGCCTGCGCGCAGGTGTACGGCACGGTGGCGGGTTACGAGGCCAGCGTGGCCAACTATGCACGCATCTCGCTGGCCTCTGACAACGTGTTTGGCGACGACAGCGCCGCGCGCCAGTTGGCCACCGTCACCGGCGATGTCAGCAACGGCTTCCTGGCCACGCTGGCGGTGGGCATCACCTCAAGCTGAGGCGGGTTTGGGCTGTGGGGCTGTTCCGCCCTGCAAGGCACAATCTGCACATGGGCGAAACCGTCATCCCGCTGGCCGATCTGCGTTATGCCGCAGCGGTGCCGGCCATTCCCGCGCTGGCTATTCCCGCCACCGGCCTGCTGGCCGACCAGCTTGGCCGGCCGTTGCGGGATCTGCGCATCTCGGTCACCGACCGCTGCAACTTCCGCTGCAGCTACTGCATGCCCAAAGCCGTGTTTGACCGGGACTATGTGTTTCTGCCGCAAAGCTCGTTGTTGAGTTTCGAGGAGATCACCCGGCTGGCGCGGCTGTTGGTGGCGCACGGGGTGCAAAAGATCAGGCTGACCGGCGGTGAGCCGCTGCTGCGCAAAGGGCTGGAAAACCTGATCACGATGCTGGCCGGTTTGCGCACGCCCGACGGCGCGCCGCTGGACATCACGCTGACCACCAATGGCTCGGTGCTGGCGCGCAAGGCCAAGGCCTTGAAGATTTCCGGGCTGCAACGCGTGACCGTCAGCCTGGACGCGCTGGACGACGCCATATTCCGGCGCATGAACGATGTGGATTTTCCGGTGGCCGATGTGCTGGCCGGCATCCATGCCGCCCATGCAGCGGGCTTGGGACCGATCAAGGTCAACATGGTCGTCAAGCGCGGCACCAATGAGCAAGAAGTCCTGACCATGGCGCGTTATTTTCGCGAGCAGTTCAACGGCCAGATCGTGCTGCGTTTTATCGAGTACATGGACGTGGGGGCCAGCAACGGTTGGCGCATGGACGAGGTGCTGCCGTCGGCCGAGCTGCTGAAAATGCTGCAAGCCGAATGGCCGCTGCGGCCGCTGGACCCGACCGTCACCGGTGAAACCGCCGAGCGCTGGGCCTACGCCGATGGGCGGGGTGAGATCGGCCTGATCTCCAGCGTCACCCAAGCCTTTTGCCAGGATTGCAACCGCGCCCGGCTGTCCACCGAGGGCAAGCTGTTTTTGTGCTTGTTCGCCACCCGGGGCCATGACCTGCGTGCGCTGCTGCGCAGTGGCGCCAGCGATGCCGATATCAGCGGTGCCTTGGGGGCGGTATGGGGCGCTCGGGACGACCGTTATTCCGAGCTCCGTGCAGCAGCCGCGCCCGACGTGGCTGGCGGCCAGCGGCGGGTTGAGATGAGCTACATCGGCGGTTGAGGCGGTTGCCCATGTCCACACTGGACCAGATCGCCTCGTGCATCAGCGGCTACGACCCCAACGCACTGCCGGTGGCGCTGGCGCAAGACTTCATCGCCCGGCTGGTGCCCCGGCTGCAGGCCGTGGAAAGCCTGGCCTTGCGCAGCGCGCTAGGCCGGGTGCTGGCGCGCGATGTGGTTTCAGCCATCGCAGTGCCGGCGCATGACAACTCGGCGATGGATGGTTTTGCGCTGCGCTCATCAGAACTGGCGGCTGACCGGGACACGCTGATCAGCGTGGCCGGCACCGCGTTTGCCGGCGCGGCGTTCAGCGGCCCGGTGCTGCCCGGCCAGGGTGTGCGCATCATGACCGGCGCGGTGATGCCGGCCGGGCTGGACACCGTGGTGCCGCAGGAGTTCACCAAGACCGAAGCCGATGCACGCATCCGCATCCCGGCAGGTGTGGTGCAGGCCGGTGACAACCGCCGCCTGGCGGGCGAAGACCTGGCCTGTGGTGAGGCGGCGTTGAAAGCCGGCCGCATCCTGACGCCGGCCGATCTGGGCCTGCTGGCCTCGCTGGGCCAGGCCGAGGTGCCGGTGTTCCGCCGCCTGCGGGTGGCGTTTTTTTCCACCGGCGACGAGTTGCGCTCGATTGGCCAGCCGCTGGACGCGGGCTGCGTCTACGACAGCAACCGCTACACGATCTGGGGCATGTTGACCCGTCTGGGCGTCGAGCTGATCGACCTGGGCGTGGTGCGTGACGAGCCCACCGCACTGGCCACTGCGTTCACCCAGGCGGCTGCCTGCGCCGATGCGGTGATCACCTCGGGTGGTGTCAGCGTTGGCGAGGCCGACCACACCAAGCAGGTGATGAAGCAGCTCGGCGAAGTGCTGTTCTGGAAGATCGCGATGCGGCCGGGCCGGCCGATGGCGATTGGGCGTATCGGCGCGCCGGGCCGCCAGGCGATGCTGTTTGGCCTGCCCGGCAACCCGGTGGCGGTGATGGTGACGTTTTATGCCTTTGTGCGCGATGCGCTGCTGGCGATGAGCGGCGCCACGCCCCAGCCGTTGCCGCTGCTGCGTGCCGTTAGCGAGCAGGCGCTGCGCAAAAAACCCGGCCGCACTGAATACCAGCGTGGCATCGTCACGCAGGCCGCTGATGGGCGTTGGCAAGTGCGCATCACCGGCGCCCAGGGCTCGGGCATTTTGCGCAGCATGAGCGAGGCCAATGGCATGGTGGTGCTGCACCACGGCCAAGGCAGCGTGGCGGCCTGCGTGACGATGCCGCGCTGGTACTCGGTGCGGCCGGGCTACTTGAGCAGATGTGCCTCGCTCACCGCCTGCAGCAGCGGCATGGGCTGGGCGCTGGCACCGCTCATCGCCAGCAGGGCCTGGCGCACGAAGGCAT
>JANOBL010000429.1:0-1815 GCA_031411635.1 Betaproteobacteria bacterium | reverse complement strand
AACATGGCCTCGCACGAAAAATTTCGCCAGAACCTGGAACTGCCCTACGAGCTGATTGCCGACACCGAAGAAAAGCTGTGCCACATGTTTGGCGTGGTCAAGAACAAGATCATGTACGGCAAGAAAGTCAAGGGCATCGAGCGCAGCACCTTTTTGATCGACGCCGGTGGTGTGCTGCGCGCCGAATGGCGTGGCATCAAGGTGGCCGGCCATGTGGAAGAAGTGCTGGCAGCGGTGAAGAACTTCAAGAAACCCGCCTGATACCTGATGGGCCGGCTTGCTCAATCCGTCACGGCACGGTCGCGGCGCGGTCACAGCACGGTCACGGCCGGCCACACAGCCTTGTGCATAATCCGTTCATGCTTGTGAGTTGCCCAGCGCGCACCACCTGACGACACCAAAGCCGCCCAGTTGCCTGTGCGGCTTTTTTGTTGCCGGTCCTCCTCACCATCACTTCACGCCCCACCCTTCCATGCCACTGCCCAAGCCGCCCACCACCAAAGCCGCCATCCTGTCGCAAGCTGATTTTGAAGCCCAGGCCGCCCCGCGCGCTGAGCGCAAAGGCGGTAAATCACGCGCCGAGCCGGTGGCCAACGCCGCGCTGGATTTGTTTGACGGCGGTGCACCGGTGGCCGCGCCCAAACAAACCGGCCGGGCTGTTGCCAAGGGGCTGGCGCCTGCCACCGCGCCCAGCACGGTGCCGCGCAATGCACCGGGCACCGGCATGCCGATCAAGCAGCCCACCTTGGCCAATGCCCCGCCGGCCGCCACCAGCAAGGCCCGCACCCGCACGCCCCGTGGCACCGGGCCGGCCAAGCTGTTTGTGCTGGACACCAATGTGCTGATGCACGATCCGATGAGCCTGTTCCGCTTTGAGGAACACGATGTCTTCCTGCCGATGATCACGCTGGAAGAGCTGGACGGCCACAAAAAGGGCATGAGCGAGGTGGCGCGCAATGCACGCCAGGTCAGCCGCGAGTTGGACGCGTTGGCTTCCTCCCCCAAAGACGACGTCAGCCTGGACATCAAGGAAGGCATCGCCCTGGCCAAGACCGGCCACAAGGATGCCGGCGGCAAGCTGTTTTTCCAGACCATGCTGCTGGATGTGCAGCTTCCGGCCGGGCTGCCGCAGGGCAAGGCCGACAACCAGATCCTGGGCGTGGTCAAGAGCCTGCGCGAGAGCAACAGCGGGACCGGCCGCGAGGTGGTGCTGGTATCCAAGGACATCAACATGCGCGTCAAGGCGCGTGCGCTGGGCCTGGCCGCCGAGGACTACTTCAACGACAAGGTGCTGGAAGACGGCGACCTGCTCTACACCGGCGTGCTGCAGTTGCCGCATGATTTTTGGGAGCAGCACGGCAAGACGATGGAGAGCTGGCAGCAGGGTGGCAACACCTTTTACCGCATTGCCGGGCCGATGGTGCCGCAACTGATGGTCAACCAGTTTGTCTACCTGGAGCAGCCCGGCGCGGCCGCGCTGTACGCCCGGGTGACCGAGATCACCGGCAAAACCGCGGTGCTGAAGACCTTGAAGGATTACGCCCACGCCAAAAACGCAGTCTGGGGCGTGACCGCACGCAACCGCGAGCAGAACTTTGCGCTGAACCTGTTGATGGACCCGGAGTGCGACTTTGTATCGCTCACTGGCACGGCAGGCACCGGCAAGACCTTGATGACCCTGGCGGCGGGCCTCTCCCAGGTGCTGGACGACCGGCGCTATACCGAGATCATCGTCACCCGGGTGACGGTGCCGGTGGGCGAGGACATCGGCTTTTTACCCGGCACCGAAGAAGAGAAGATGGGCCCGTGGATGGG
>JANOBL010000428.1:0-13656 GCA_031411635.1 Betaproteobacteria bacterium | reverse complement strand
TGGACTCTTCGGCAGACAACTCGATACGGAACGGGCTCTTTCTTGGCATGCTCGATCCCCAGTAGAAGGATCGCATCACGATGCCATACGTGGCCGAACTTATCAATCATATACGTGGCCGTATTTGTGAAAGTGCCTACTAAGGCTCTCGAAGCGCACCCAAGGGCGTCAGCAATCGGCGTGCGGGAACATCGTCCTGCCGCGGCAAGGCATGCGCACCAGGTACACGGCGCCGGACATTGACCGAGCGCCAACGAGGACGTGACCGGGCGGTGCATGCCTGGGGCACTACCGTGCTGCCGAGCGCAAGGCTCGATAAGGGAGTGGACGAACTCGCGCTGGTTCCCTTGGGACGGACGATCGAGCGAAGCACCGGCTGCAAGCTAATAGGGCAAGGCCGTGCGCTCGAAGCCGGCATAACCGGCATCGGCCACGGCGTCGCACTTGCGGCGGTAAACGCCGATCTTTGCGACATAGGGCATGAAGACACGTGGTTTGCCCGGCACGTTGGCACCCAGAAACCAGGAGTCGGCCAGCGGGAACAGCGTCTTGTCGGCGGCCTCGTTGACATGGGCCACCCAGTCGTTCTCGGCCGCCACAGTGGCGTCGATGCGGGTGTGGCCCAACGCGCGCAGCGTCACCAGGCAGCGCGAGATCCATTCCACATGCTGCTCGATGCCGACGATCATGTTCACCAGCACCGACGGGCTGCCCGGCCCGGTGACGATGAACAGGTTGGGGAAGCCTGCCGTCATCAGCCCGAGGTAGGTGCGTGGGCCGTTGGCCCATTTGTCTTGCAGCGTGCGGCCGCCCAGGCCACGGATGGCTATGCGCGCCAGCGCGCCGGTGAGCGCGTCGTAGCCGGTGGCGAAGACGATGGCGTCAAGCGCAAAATCGCCCGCGCTGGTACGGATGCCGCCGGCCGTGATGCACTGGATCGGCGTCTTGCGCAGGTCGACGAGTTGCACGTTGGTGCGGTTGAAGGTGGCGTAGTAGCCGGTATCGACGCAGATGCGCTTGGTGCCCAGCGGGTGGCTGGTGGGCGCCAGCGTTGCTGCCACGTCGGGCTTGTGCACGATGCTGCGGATCTTGTCGCGCACAAATTCGGCGATCGTGTCGTTGGACGCCTTGTTCACCATCAAGTCGTTGAACGCATGCACAAAATTCACGCCACCCTTGTTCCAGCGGGTTTCGTATTCCTGCCGGCGCCCGGCGTCGTCGGTGTCGGCGGCGGCGCGGTCGGTAAAGTCGTACAGCGTGCCAACCTCGCGCGCACGCTGGCGGTGCTCGGCGTAGTGCAACTTCCAGTCGGCCTGCGCAGCCGCGTCCAGCGGGTGATTCCAGGCCGGAATCGTGAAGTTCGGCGTGCGCTGGAAGACCGTCAACTGCGCCGCTTGCTGCGCGATCGCGGGAATAGCCTGGATGCCCGACGAGCCGGTGCCGATCACCGCCACCCGTTTGCCGGTGAAGTCCACACCCTCGTGCGGCCACTGGCCGGTGTGGTGGCAGGGGCCGGCAAAGTCGGCCAGGCCGGGAATCTCGGGCACACGCGCTGCCGAGAGCGCGCCGGTGGCCATCACACAGAAACGGGCAACGATGGCCTCGCCCCGCGCGGTGCCCAGCGTCCAGCGGTCGGCGGCGGCGTCGAAGGCGGCCGCCGCGATGGGGGTGTCGAAGCGGATGTCGCGCCGCAGGTCGAAGCGGTCCGCCACATGCTGGATGTAGCGCAGGATCTCGGGTTGGGCGGCGTAGCGTTCGCTCCAGCACCAGGTTTGTTCCAGCTCGGACGAGAACGAGTACGAATACTGCAGGCTCTCAACATCGCAACGCGCGCCGGGATAGCGGTTCCAGTACCAGACGCCGCCAACGTCGGCGGCGGCCTCGAAGACGCGCGCCCGAAAACCCAGCCCGCGCAGCGTGTGCAACAGGTGCAGGCCGGCAAAACCGGCACCGACGATGGCGACGTCCAGCAGTTCGTCGGCTGGTGCGGCAGTTTGCGTGTCTGTTTTCAGCGATGCGGCATTCATGCCGCGCGCGGCCCGGCTGCAATCGCCGCATTCACGCGCGGCATCACCTGCTCGGCCATGAGTTGCATCGAGCGCTTGGCCAGCCCCTCGTCAACCCAGTCCATGCCGGCATAAACCAGTTCACCAAAGTCGCCGATCTCGTCGCGCAGCGCCAGGATCTGGTCGACCATGCTGTCGACCGAGCCGTGCATCACCAGCCGGTCCATCACGTAGTCGATCGTGATCTCGGCATCGGGCTGGTCCATGCGCTCCTTGAACACGGCATGGCCGTTGCGCTTTTTTACCTTCGCGTAGAGCTGCTCGTAGTAGAAACGGTAGGGGCTGCCCGCGGCCTCCATCGCGTAGGCGCGTGCGGTCTTGTCGTCGTCGGCAACAAAGATGGTGCGCGCCACCCGCCAGTCGGCTGGGTCGGCCGTCTGGCCGACACTGGCCTTGCCCTCGGCGTAGTTCACCCAATGGGTTTTTGCCCACTTGGCCAGCAGGAAGTTGGCCGACATCGGATGGAAATTGCGCTGGCCCATCAGGACCACGCCCTTGGAGAACGGCGCCACCACGGTGCCGACGATCTCGGGCAGCGGGCGCTGGAACGGCTTGGGCATGATGCCGATGCCGATCGCCGGGTCGAAGGTCTGGCGCGTCGTGACCTTGAAGCGGTTGTCAGGCAGTTCGATGTCGTAGGGCGCCTCACCGCCCCAGATCGCCAGGATCACGTCGATGGCCTCGCTGAACAGCTTGTTGCGATCGGTGTCGAGCAGGCCCAGGGCCTCGAAGTCCGATGGCAGCGCACCCGGGCTGATGCCAAAGATGAAGCGCCCCTCGGCCAGGTGGTCAAACATGGCCGCCTGGGCTGCGAGCAGCGTCGGGTGCATCTGCGACAGGTTGCAGGTGCCGGTGCCGAGCTTGATGGTCTTGGTGGCGTGGATCAGCGTGGCCAGGAACATCATCGAGTTCGTGATGTTCTCGGTGGTGTCGGTGAGATGCTCGCCGATGAAGACGTCGTGGAAGCCGAGCCGGTCGGCCAGGATCACCGTCTCGCGGTCTTCCTTCAACGTCTGGGTGTGGCTGCGCCCCAGCGCATGCATGGGCATCATGAACAGTCCGAGTCGCATCGTTCGCTCCGTATTTTGCATTGCAGTACTTAAATATACCGAATAGTATTGACCGCCGCAAGCCCGTGTGACCATCGTGTTTCCGGCCATGGGCCAGACCATGGGGTATTCCCTAGTAGGCTTGATATACCGATCGGTAGACAACTATACTTTTTGGAATTGACCGTGCAAGAACTGCCGCAAGGACACCCATGACCGAAGCCACCCAGGCCGCGCCGCCCTCGACACCCCTGCCCCAGCCCAGGTCCATCGCCGACCTGCCGGCGCAGCGCGCCGCAGCGCCAGCGTCGACAGCGCAGTCGCGGGCGCTGTACTACAACACCGGCAACGCCTTCAACGTCAAACTGCCGGAGGTGCCCGACACCAGCTTCAGCGACGAGCCGGCGCTTGCGCTGGACCCACACACGCCCACCGGGCTGATCGCCTGCGACCGCAGCCATGCGCTTGGCACGCCGTACCCGGCAACGACGCCGCTGGTACTGGCGCGTTATGCGCGCATCCGCGCCGGCGAGGCCTTGTCCACCGAGTTCCAGGCCAGCGGCGTGATGGTCTACGTGATGCAGGGCAGCGGCAGCTCGCTGTGCAGCGGCGAGTTGGTGGTCTGGGGCCCGGGCGACGTCTTCGTGCTGCCCGGTGGCTGCCCACACTTGCACCGTGCCGGCGAGTTGGCAGCCGTGCTGTGGATCGTCACCAACGAGCCGCAGCTCGCCTTCGAGCACCTGCGCGGCCCGGCGCCAGGCCAGGCACCGACCGACGTGGTGCACTTCCCGGCCGATGAGATCGAGCGCCAGATCGACTTGATCTACGAGGTTGGCCGCGGCAGCGACATCGCCGGCTCGGCGCTGATCTTCTCGTCGACCAAGCAAGAGGCCATCCGCAACCTGCTGCCGACGCTGACGGTGGCGATGAACTCACTGCAGCCCGGCATCGCGCAGCGCCCGCACCGCCACAACTCGGTGGCGGTGAGCCTGGTTATCGCCGGCGACAACTGCCACTCGATGGTCGATGGCAAGCGCAAGCAATGGTCGCGCTGGGCCACCACCGTGACACCCGCCACCTCGGTGCACTCGCACCACAACCAAGGCGACAAGCGCGCGATGTTCCTGATCGTGCAGGACGGCGGCTTGTATTACTACACCCGCGCACTCGGCTTCTCGTTTGCCGACGTCTGAACCACAGCATGCCGCTTTCCGAAGACAGCACCGTGACCACCGCTACAGCCACTGCCAAAGACAAGCGCCTGACCGTCCGCCCCCTGCACCCTGCGCTGGGCGCCGAGGTGCGCGGCATCGACATGCAACAGCCGCTGGACGACAGCACGCGCGAAGAACTGCTGGCCGCCTGGATGCAGCACCTGGTGCTGGTATTGCCCGGCCAGCATGTCAGCGACGCGCAGCACGTGGCCTTTACGCGCTTCCTCGGCGAGCCCGAGATCTTCCACCAGAACATCATCAAGTCGAAGAGCGTGCGCGAGATCTTCCGCGTCTCCAACGTCAACGAAGAAGGCGAGCTGATGCCGGCCTTCGACCCCACCGAGCGCCGGGTGATGCACCGCACCACCATCGTCGGCACACAGCCCGTGGTGGCGGCATGAACACTCAGGCATTCGATGCCGACGGGCTGCCGAAGATCCAGCATCTGGGCCTGAACCCGGCCTGGCTGGCGCGCACCAGCGAAGCGGCACTGGACCCCGCGCTGCCCATCATCGACCCGCACCACCACCTGTGGGAGCGTGAAGGCGGCTACCTGCTGGACGACCTGCTGGCCGACATCGGCGGCGGCCACAACGTGGTGGCCACGGTCTTTGCCCAGTGCGGCTACGCCTACCGCAGCGACGGCCCGGTGGCGCTGCGCCCGGTGGGCGAGACCGAGCGCATCGCGGCCATCGCCCGCCAGGCAGTGGCGCGCGGCGTGCCGCAGGCGGTGTGCGCCGGCATCGTCGGCCATGCCGACATGACGCTGGGCGACGCCGTCGCCGACGTGCTGCAGGCCCATGTGCAGGCCGCCGGCGGCGCGTTTCGCGGCGTGCGCCACATCAACGCCTGGCATGCCGATTTCAACGCCAGCCTGCTGGGCCGGCCGCCGGCCGACCTGTTCCAGCAGCCGGTATTCCGGCGCGGGCTCCAGGCTTTGCAGGCGGCGGGGCTGAGCTTCGACGCCTGGCTTTACCACACGCAGATCCCGCAGCTCACCGAGCTGGCGCGGGCGCTGCCCGGCTTGCCCATCGTGCTGAACCATGTTGGCGGCCCGCTGGGCGTGGGGCCGTACCACGGCCAGGGCGCGGCCGTGTTTGCCGCATGGCGCAGCGTGATGCAGGACTTGGCCACCTGTCCGAACGTCAGCGTCAAGCTCGGCGGCCTGGCGATGGCGATCTGCGGTTTCGACTTCCAGTTGTTGCCCGCGCCGCCTTCGTCGCAGCGTCTGGCCAGCGCCTGGGCCCCTTACCTGCAGGACGCGATCGAACTCTTCGGCGCCGGGCGCTGCATGTTCGAGAGCAACTTTCCGGTCGACAAGGCAATGACGTCCTACGCCGTGCTCTGGAACGCGTTCAAGCGTGTGGCCGCCGGCGCTTCGGCCAGCGAGAAGGCCGCGCTGTTCCACGGCACCGCCAACCGTTTTTACCGCCTCGGTCTGCCGGCATGAAGCGCGGATGCGCCGCCGCGGTTGCCGCACTGGCCTGGCTTGCCGGCATCACCCCCGAAACACCCCCGAACAACGGGATCAGGAGACAGACATGGCGAACAGGATCACCACCGCGGCACTGGCAGCGTGGGCCTTCTGCGCGGGCATCGCGCCTGCAACCGCAACAGCAGCCGAGCCGCTGCGCTGCGCCGAGGCGGCGGCACGGGTTGCCGCCGACAACACTGTGCCCGGCGCCCGGCTGCGCATCACCAAGGCCGAAGAGCAAGGCGCGACGGCCGCAGCCAAGGCGCATTGCCTGGTCGAAGGTGCGATCAACGAGCGCATCGGCACCGTGGATGGTTTGCCCTACGCCATCAAGTTCCGCATGCGGCTGCCGTTGGCTGGCGACTGGAACGGCAAGTTCTTCATGGAGAGCGTTGGCGGCTCGGTCGGCACGCTGACCAGCGTATTCGGCCTGACGCAGGGCATGACAAGCTCGGCGTTTTCGCGCGGCTACACCGTCATCATGGGCGACTCGGGCCACGACAGCGCGGTCAACACCGACCCCGCCGCCGGCGGCACCTCGGCCTTTGCACGCGACCCGCAGGCGCGCATCGACTTCGGCCACGCCTCGTACGACCTGGTCGCACAGACCGGCAAGGCGCTGTCGGTCGCGTTCTACGGGCGGCCATCGTCGCGCGCCTACTTCAGCGCCTGCTCCGATGGCGGCCGCCAGGCGGTGGGCATCGCGCAGCGCTACCCGCAGCACTTCGACGGCATCCTGGCCGCAGCACCGGCGGTCGACATCCCGCACATGACGGCCTATGTGCCACATTTGCTGAAGACCTTGGCGCCGCTGGCGATTGCCGGCGGCCACCGCGACGCCAACGGCCGGCCGCTGATCAACAAGATCTACACCGACGCCGACCTGCAGTTGGTGTCGAACGCGGTGCTTGCCGCCTGCGACGGCCTGGACGGCCTGCAGGATGGCATCAGCAACAACATCGACGCCTGCACCGATGCGGTTGTGCACCCGAAGCTGGCGGCGCTGGCCTGCAGCGGCGAGAAGACCGCAAGCTGCCTGAGCACGGCGCAGATCGGCGCGTTGAAGACCGCGATGGCCGGCCCCAAGACCTCCGCCGGTGTCCAGGTCTACCCCGGCCACGCCTGGGACCCCGGCATCGGCGGCATGAACGGCGCCGCCTTCAACAACGGCTTCCGCGCCTTCTGGTTCGGTGCCTACGATGCCCCCGTCAACACCGCGACCAAGCTGACGCTGAGCGCGCCGCAGGCCGCGATGCTGTGGAAGACGCCGCCGCTGGCGCTGCCCACCGCGCAGTACATCGACCATTTCCTGGCCTACGACATCGACGCCACGCAGGCCAGCATCACCGCGAAGACCGATGTGTTCAAGACCTCGGTCGCCGAATGGGGCCAGATGGACTCGCCCGACCTCTCGGCATTCAAACGGCGCGGCGGCAAGATGATTGCGTGGATCGGCAACGCCGACCCCGCGGTGAGCCCGAAGGACACGGTGCGCTGGTACAAGTCAGTCGACGCGCACGAAAACGGCAAGGCCGCCGAGTTTCTGCGGCTGTTCGTGGTGCCCGGCATGAACCACTGCGCCGGCGGCGTGGCCACCGACCGCTTCGACATGCTGGCCCCACTGGAAGACTGGGTCGAACGTGGCATCGCGCCGCGGAGCGTGCCGGCCGAGGCGTCCAACCCAGGTTACTTCGGCGTCGCCAGCCGCAGCCGGCCGCTGTGCCCGTACCCGCAGTACGCCCACTACAACGGCAGCGGCGACATCAACGTCGCCAGCAATTTCAGTTGCCGGTGAAACCTGGCACACATCGGCGTACGCTGGCGCTCCGGCTGCCGTCCGGCGGCCTCAACCCGATGAACCCAAGAACCCCAAGGAGACGAAGATGCCCAATCATGTCTACAAGATACTCGAGTTGGTGGGGTCGTCCACCAGCAGCAGCGACGACGCGATCCGCAACGCGATCGAGACTGCGGCAAAGACGCTGCGCCACATCGACTGGTTCGAGGTCATCGAGACCCGCGGCCAGGTTGCCGACGGCAAGGTGGCGTACTTCCAGGTGACGCTGAAAGTGGGCTTCCGCCTCGAGGCATGAACCCGGGCCAGGCATTCAAGGTGCGGCCCAAGAAAACAATGTGCAGGAGATGCCATCGATGAACCGGCGCCTGACCCTCCATGCCACTGCGGCGGCCGCCGCCACGCTGGCCCTGCCCCGCAGTTGGGCCCAGCCGGCCTGGCCGGACAAACCGGTGCGCATCGTGGTCGCGTTCCCGGCCGGTGGCGCGTCCGACGTGCTGACACGTTTGCTGGCCGAGAAGCTACAGGCCGCGCTGGGCCAGCCCTTCACGGTCGAGAACCGCACCGGCGCCGGCGGCAACATCGGCATGGCGGCGGTGCTGGCCGCGCCGGCCGACGGCTACACCATCGCATCGGCCACCATCGGCCAGCTCTCGATCAACCAGTTTCTGTACAGCAAGCTCGGTTACGACCCTGAGAAGGACTTCAGCCCGGTCTCGACCTTCTGGGAAAACTGCAACGTCTTCGTGGTCTCCAACGAGCACCCGGCACGCACGCTGCAGGAGTTTCGGAGCTGGGCCCTGGCGCGGCCCAAGGGCGTGACCTTCAGCTCGTCGGGCGTTGGCACCACGCCGCACCTGGCCGGTGAACTGTCTGGCCTGCGCACCGGCATCACCGTGCTGCACGTGCCGTTCCGCGGCTCGGCGTCGACCGAGGTCATCAGCGGCGCGATCGACTTTGCAATCGACAACGTGGCCAGCTACACGCCGCTGCTGCGTGCCGGCCGCGTGCGCGCGCTGGCCGTGACCTCGGCCGACCGCTGGCCGGTGTTTCCCGAACTGCCGACGATGGCCGAGGCCGGTGTGCGCGACTTCGTCGTCACCTCGTGGGGCGCATTGGCGGTGGCGTCGGCAACACCGGCGGCCATCGTCGCCCGGCTTTCGTCAGCGGTGCAGGAGATCGCCGCCCAGCCGGCGATGAAGGAGCGTTTCCTCGCCGCCGGCGCGCGTTTCACGGCCAGCACGCCGCAGGACACCGCCGCCTTCGTGGCGCGCGAGCGCGTGAAGTGGAAAGAGGTGGTGCGGCTGTCGGGTGCGAAGGTGGAGTGAGCGCAGCCGCTCACGGAATCAGCACCACCCGGCCGACCACCCGGCCGGCGCGCAGGTCGTCCAGCGCCTGGTTGGCCTGCTGCAGTGGCCGCCGGTCCAACGGCACCTGGGGCAAACCGTGCCGGCGTACCAGCGCGATCAGTTCGCGCAGCTCACCGAGGCTGCCGACATAACTGCCCTGGATGGTGGCAGCGCGCATCGCCAGCAGTGGCACTGACAGCGACATCGCACCGCCCAGCAGCCCCACCACCTGCAACTGGCCGCCGCGGTCGAGCAGCCGGAACCCCTGGGCCGCCGTGCTGCCGGCGCCGACCAGGTCGAGCACAAAGACGATGGGCCCGCCCACGGCCTGGCGGATCAATGCATCGGCGTCGGCCGCCGTGGGGTCGATCGCGGCCAGCGCGCCGCAGTCCAGCGCGGCCTGGCGCCTTGCGGCGTCGATTTCGACCACCACCGCGCCCTGGCCGCCCATCATTCGCAGCAGGTTCAGTGCCATCAGCCCCAGGCCGCCAGCACCGAAGATCACGATCCGGTGATCCTGCAAGCGCCGGCCGGCTTTTTTCAACGCGCTGTAGGTGGTGAGGCCGGAACACGCCAGCGGCGCCGCGGCCACCGGGTCGATGCCCGCCAGGTCGATCAGGTAACGCGGGTGCGGCACGACGATGTGGTCGGCAAAACCACCGTCGCGGCTGACACCGAGAAAGCGCGAATCGGCGCAGTAATGTTCGTCGCCCTGGCGGCAGAAGCCGCAGGCGCCGCAGCCGATCCAGCCGCAGACCAGGTAGGTGCCGCCGATATGCACCCGTTCGTCCACCCGTTCTTCCACACTTTCGGCCTCCGGCCCCAGCGCGACGACGCTGGCGCTGGTCTCGTGGCCCAGCGTCAGTGGCAGCTTGACCCGTGCCGCAAACGACGCCACCTGGCCGTTGCCGAGGTCGATCTCGCCGTCTTGCACATGCAGGTCGCTGTGACAGACGCCGACCGCCCGCACCCGCAGCAGCACCTGGGTGCCGGTGGGCTCGGGCATCGGTTTGTCCACGGGCGACAAGGCCTGGTGGAAACCGGTGAGGCAGTAACAGCGCAGCATCGAAGCCATGGTCTTGCCCCCGACCGTCACTTGACGAACTTCTCGTAGTCGGCGTACTGGCCGAAGGCCTTGAACTTCTTCGCCTGGAAGTCGTAGTTGTAGGCGCGCAGGCCGACCAGGCCGCGGTGGTCGTCCTTGCTGTACTTCAGCGGCGCCGAGACCCCCTTGGTATCGACCTGGATGCCGCCGTTGAGCAAGGCCACCAGTTTCTCGCGCGTAGGCTCGGGACCGACCTTGGTTGCGGCCTCGGCGATCAACTGGCCGATGACCCAGCCGCCAACGTAGTTGATGTTGGTCTTGAAGCTGGCATAGCCGTACTTGTCGGCCAGCGCCGACATCTCGGCCAGTGCCGGGTTGTCCTCGGAGTCGGTGGGCGTCAGGCAGCTCATGAAGTTGTAGTTGGCGCCGGCCTCGGGCCCGAGGGCGGTGTAGATCTCCAGCGTGCCCAGGTGGGTGATGGCCCAGGCCGGCGCCTTGACGCCGTACTGCGCCATCGTGCGCATCGTCAGGATGGCGTTGCTGGGCACGCCGTAGATCGTCACCACGTCGGGCTTCATCGCGATGATCTCCAGCACCTGAGATGTCGCGTCGGCGGCGCCGGTCTTCATCGGCAACGCCTTGGCGCTGCCGCCGAGCTTGGCAACTTCGACGGCAACGTAGTCGGCGTACTCCTTGCCGCCGGCCACGTCCAGATGCACGACGGCGATCTTCGGGTTCTTCAGCTTCAGGCGCTCGCTGAAGTGGCCGACACCGGTCTGCGCCATCTCCTTGGTGCCGCAGAAACCGGCGTAGTACATCGGATTGGCGGGCTCGTAGCCCGACTTGGCCAGCGCATAAGCGCCGACGATGGGCACCTTGCCGCTCTTGATCATCGGCATCATCGCGGCCTGCGCGGTGGAGCTGCCCATGCCGGAGATCGCCAGCACATTGGTCTGCGTCACCAGGCGCTCGTAGTTCGCGCGCACCAGCGAGGTGTCGTAGCGGTCGTCCTCGATCAGCAGGTTGATCTTGCGGCCGTGCACACCGCCGGCCTCGTTGAACTTGCGGATGTAGGCCTGCAGGCCGCGGGTCCACGGCACCTCGTTGCCGGCGGTGGGGCCGGACAGATCCATCATCACGCCCCAGTCGATGCGGTCTTTGTAGACGCCGTCGGCCGGCGACTCGAAGCCCCAGGCGGCGCCGATGCTGGTGGCCAGCAGCAGGCCGATGGCGGTGCGAATGACAGTGGGGCGGGCGCGGGCGGCGGCCGCGGTGGCGATGCGGTTCATGCGGTTCATGCGGTTCATGGGTTGGTGCTTTCGGTGGGTGGATGGAAGGTGCCCAGGACCTGCTGCAGGCGCGCAGCGACCCGGGGCCAGACCTGGGGGTTGACCAGCCGCGGTGGTGTCTCGCCCCGGGTCAGGCCGATGATTTGTGCCGCTGCCATGGACGCCATCGCGACGCGCGCCTGGCGTGTGACGCCGGCGGTGTGGGCGCTGGCGATCACGTTGTCCAGCGCCAGCAGCGGGTGGTCGGCCGGTGGCGGCTCGACCGCCCAGACGTCGAGCCCGGCGCCGCCGAGCTGGCCTGACAGCAGCGCCGCGTGCAGCGCGGCTTCGTCGTGGATGCCGCCGCGGGCGGTGGTGACAAACAGCGCGCCGGGCTGCATCGCCGCAAAGGCCGCTGCATCAAACAGGCCGGCCGTGCTGCGGTCCAGCGGGCAGTGCAGCGAGACCACGTCGGCGCGGCGCAGCAGGTCTGGCAGCGCCGCCGGCTCGGCGCCCCGGCGCCGCACCTCGGCCGGCGTTACCAAGGGGTCGTTGGCCAGCACCGCCATGCCGAAGGCGCGGCCCAGCGCCGCGACACGGGTGCCGGCATGGCCGATGCCAACCAGCCCCAGCGTGCGCCCGGCAAGGTCGCTGCCCATCGCGTCTGCTCGGCTGAAGCGCTCGCCGCGGCGCAGCCGGCGGTCGGATTCGGCGATGCGTTTGGACAGCGCCAGGATCAGCCCCAAGGTGTGCTCGGCCACCGCACCGGCGTTGCTGCCGGCCTGGTTGACGACGGCCACGCCGGCCGCGGTGCAGGCCGGCACGTCCACCGTGTCGTAGCCGGCGCCGTAGGCCGACACCAGCAGCAGCGCCGGGCAGCGCTGCAGCAGCGGCGCGCCGACGAACCACGGTGCGGGCAGGTCGTCGCGCGCCGACGATACGTGGTAGACATGTGCCGCAGCCAGCGCGCGCCAGGTGGCGTCGTCGCCGCCGTGTGCGCGCTGCACCTGCAGGCCCAGCGCAGGCGCGGCGGCGATCGCGGCGTCGAAGGTGGCGCCGTCCAGCGGCAGGTCCAGGCGGACGACGTTCAGGCGCTGCATCGGCCGGCCCTCAGGGGTTGGCGGGTCAGTGGTCGCCACGCGGCAGCAGGCTCATCAGCATGCGTGTGAAGCCGCCATCGACGACCAGTTCCTGGCCGCTGATGTAGGCGCTGCGGTCGCTGGCCAGAAAGAGCACGGCCTCGGCGATGTCCTCGGGGCGGCCGATGCGGCCGGCGGGAATCGCGCCACTGATGCGCTCGGTATTGCCGGGCTGCGCGTAGCGCGCCTGCGTCAGCGGTGTCAGCGTCATGCCCGGGCAGACGATGTTGCTGCGTATGCCCTGCGGGCCCCATTCCACCGCGATCTGGCGCAACAGCATGGCGATGCCAGCCTTGGTCACGCTGTAGGCACCGGCGTTGGCGGTGGCCTGGGTGGCCGCGATCGACGCGATGTGCACCATCGCGCCGCGGCCGCATCTGGCGCGCAAAGGCCTGCGCGCAGAGAAACGCGCCGCTCAGGTTGACGGCGATGGCGCTGTTCCAGTCGTCCAGCGACAGGTTTTCCAGCGGCCCGGGGCGGATCAGCCCGGCGTTGTTCACCAGCACGTCGCAGGGGCCCAAGGCTGCGGCGCTGTGCTCGGCCGCTGCGGCAACGCTGGCTGCGCTGCCGACGTCGCAGGCGATGGCCAAGGCCTGGCCGCCAGCAGCGCTGATCTGATCGACGGTGGCGGCGGCGCCATCGGCGTTGCGGTCCAGCACCGCAACGCGGGCGCCGCTGGCGGCGAAGGCCAGGGCAATGGCGCGGCCGATACCGCTGCCGGCGCCGGTGACAACGGCGACGCGGCCGCTGAAGTCATGGAAACCGGCGTCGCCGGATGGGCCAAGAAGGCCGGCGTCGCCGGCCTGAGGTTTGGTGCTGTCGGTCATGTTGTGCTCAGATGGTTTTTTTCAGCCATGCGCAGGCAGCGTCCATCGCCGTGGTAGCGGTGTCGATCAGGCCAACCCAGAACAGAAAGCCGTGGTTCATGTCGCCGTAGCGCTGAAGTTGCACCAGCACGCCGGCCGCTTGCAGGCGGGCGGCGTAGTCTTCGGCTTCGTCGCGCAGCGGGTCGTATTCGCCGGTCACCACATAGGCCGGTGGCAGGCCGGCCAGGCTGTCGGCGCGCACCGGCGATGCATGCGGATGCGCGCCGTGGTCCGGATGCTCGAGGTAGTGGTCCCAGAACCAGACCATGGCCTCGCGGCCCAGGCCGAAGCCGACCGCGCGTTCCGCGTATGAGGGGCGCTGTACGCTGTAGTGGTCGGTCACCGGGTAGAGCAGCAGTTGCCCGCGCAGCGCCGGGCCGCCTTCGTCGCG
>JANOBL010000427.1:0-2308 GCA_031411635.1 Betaproteobacteria bacterium | reverse complement strand
GGTTTCGGGCTCGGTGACCAGCTTCAAACCCCAGGGGCCGATGACGATGCCGGCGCCCAGGTAGCCGATGATCGCGCCCAGCCCCAGCAGCCGCGCAATCGGCACCGCCAGCACCGCAGCGGCCAGGTAAACCAGGCTGGTGGACAGCCAGTTGCCGTGTTCCATCAGCGGCCCCCGCGTTCCAGCGGGCGGGCGTCCTGCGGCACGGCGCAGGGCGCGCAGGCCTCCACCTGGTCCAGCTCCGGCCAGGCCGGGTAGCTGCTCAGCCGCTGCGCAAACACCTGGGCCTGGGCGGCAACGGCAGCGGCATCGGCCTGGTGCGCGCCGTGCAGCACCAGCGGCGGCAGAAAGCGCATGCCGGTCAGCGCGGCGGTCTGGTCGTAGGGCGGCAGGAAAGCATCAAAAAAATAGCGGTTGTAACCATCGCTGCGGTACGACTGCGCCGGCCCGCCGGTGGACGTGACCAACCACAAATCAGCACCGGCCAGCGCCTGGCCACCCGGGCCATAGGCCCAGCCAAAGCTGAACACCTCGTCCAGCCACAGCTTCATCAGCGGTGGCATGCCGTACCAGTGGATCGGGTGCAGCCAGACCAGCAAGTCCACGCCAGTCAGCGCGGCTTGCTCGGCGGCCACGTCCACCAGGTAGTCGGGATACAGCGCGTACAGATCGCGCACTTCGATGTCGGTCTTGTGCACGGCGGCGTGGCGTGCTGCCTGGGCCAGCGCCTGGGTGACGCGCGATTGCTCGATTTGTGGATGGGCCAGCAGGATCAGGATGCGGGGCATGGCGGGGTTTTGTCGGAGGCGGTGGGCTGCAGGGCTCTCGTAACATAGCAGCAATCAAACCAAGCCAGCGGAGGGGTGCATGCCGGTGATCGTGGTGGCCAATCCCAAGGGTGGAGTGGGCAAAAGCACGCTGGCCACCAACATTGCCGGTGCACTGGCCAGCCAGGGCCATGCGGTGATGCTGGGCGATGTGGACCGCCAGCAAAGCACACGCCAGTGGCTGGCGCTGCGGCCACCCCAGGCTGTGCCCATCCGAAGCTGGGAAAGCGCCGACGACGATGTGCTGCGCCCACCACGCGGCACCAGCCACATGGTGCTCGACACCCCTGCCGGCCTGCATGGCAAGCGGCTGGAAGCAGTGCTGAAGATTGCCGACAAGATCGTGATCCCGCTGCAGCCCAGCCCGTTTGACATCGCCGCCACTCACAGCTTCTTGCAGCTACTGCGGGCCCACAAACGGGCCGGCAGGATGGCGCTGGGCCTGGTGGCGATGCGGGTCAAAGAGCACACCCATGCCACCGAGCACCTGCAGAGTTTTCTCACCGCGCTGCAGCAGCCACCGGTGGCCAGCCTGCGCGACACGCAAAACTATGTGCACCTGGCCGCGCGTGGCCTCACCTTGTGGGATGTGGCGGCCGGCCGGGTGGAGCGTGACCTGGCACAGTGGGTGCCGCTGATGCACTGGCTTCAATCAACCCCGAAGTGAGCGACATAAGTGAGCAACATGACCGAACCCACCCAAGCTGGCCCCGTGCACATCCCCACCCTGGCCTCGCTGCAAGCGCGCATTGGCGAGCCGCTGGGCACCAGCCCCTGGATCACCGTGGACCAGCAGCGCATCAACCTGTTTGCCCAGGCCACCGGCGATCACCAATGGATCCATGTTGATCCGGTGCGGGCAGCGGCCGGGCCGTTTGGCACCACGATCGCGCACGGCTTTTTGACACTCTCGCTGCTGCCCGAGCTGGCCGAAAAGGCAATCCACATCGACGATGTGAAGATGGGTGTCAACTACGGCCTGAACCGGGTGCGGTTCACCGCGCCGGTGCCCGCGGGCAGCCGGCTGCGTGGCCAGTTGCGGCTGAAGGCCTATGAGCCGATTGAAGGTGGCGCCCAGCTCACGATGGAGGTGAGCATCGAGCGCGAAGGCAGCACCAAGCCGGTGTGTGTGGCCGAGGCGGTATCGCGGCGCTACACCTGATGCCAGCGGCGGCGCGCACAAACCCGGGGCCCATGCGATGAAAGTGCTGCTGCTCGACGACCACCCGCTGATCCTGTCGGCGCTGCAGACCATCATCCACACGCTGGACCCGTCCATCGTGGTGCGCACCGCCGAGAACCCGCGCGATGCGTTTGCGCTGCTGGCGGCCGATCCGGGTGTGGACCTGGTGCTGCTGGATCTTCTGCTGGGCCCGGCGGTGGACGGTTTTGCCGCGCTGGCCGAACTGCGCGAGCGCCATCCCGGGCTGCCGGTGGTGGTGGTGTCGGCGGTGGAGCGGCTGACCGACATGGTGCGGGTG
>JANOBL010000426.1:0-6402 GCA_031411635.1 Betaproteobacteria bacterium | reverse complement strand
CGCCGAGCCAGGCGAAGCGGCGTGCGCGCTGTCGCTCGGGCGTGTGTTCTGCCACCAGCGCCGAAACCACCGGAACGACGGCTGCGACGAAGAAGCCGGTCGTGGCGCGCAGTGCATAAATTCCCCACAAACCGGCCATGGCCGGGATCAGCAAGAGCAGCAGGCTGGCTACGTACCCGACCAGCCCGATGATCAGGATTCGTCCCCGCCCGACCCGATCAGAGACGGTGCCCCACAAGGGCGCCCCGAGCAGCACGCCAGCCGCGTACACACCGCTAAGAAAACCGACGTGACGACCGACTTCAGTGGCGTTGACGCCGGGCATCAACGAAGCCAGCCAACCTGGCAGCACTGGCAACAGCGCCCCGTAGCCGGCCGAGACGATGAAGACAGAACCCGCCAGCCACGCCACTTGGACAGGCCGCAGTCCAGCCGTTCCGACTGCCTTCCACGAACTCCCTCGTCGGCCCGCTGCGTCTGCCTGTCTCATGTGCGCACGCCTGGCCCACCCCAACGGCGGGCGAGGAAGTTGTGGATGGGCACGAACACGAGTCCGACATAGGCCCCGTAGAGAAAGCTCTCGACCAGCCCAAGGCAGAACCCCCAGAAGGTCAGCCACTTGAACGCTGGCAAGACCATCTCCAAAAACGGAGCCATGTGCAAGCTCGGCGGCACGACCAATCCGTAGATCACGCACAGCACGAAGCTGAAAGCGGTGAAGAGTCCGAGCGACCAGCTCACGACCTTGATGTTCAGCATTGCTCTTGCTCCTCTTGGCCACGCCCATGTTTCGAATGCGTCGACGTCCAAACTTTCAGTGCTGATGGCCGCCTGACTTGTTGTTCGCGGCGCGGCTCTGTGTTCCGTCGGTTTTGTTCGCGTCCACACCTGGTCGACGGTCACTCCCACCATGACTGCCATGACCCCCGTGCCCGCCGTGGCCGCCATGGCCGCCATGGCCGAACAGGTGCATCGCTACGAAGGCGATGAACGTCAGGATCCAGAACCAGTTCTCTGTCAACCACGCCATGACGTTTCTCCTTCCAGGGTGTGGCCAGTGCCTTCACGGCACCATGCTGATGCCGTTGGGGCCTTTACCCACCGGCACCGTGGCGACGACCCTGCGTTCCGCGATGTCGATGACCGACACGGTGTTCGCATACGTGTTGGTCACGTAGGCACGGCGTCCATCACGGTCGATCACCACGCCGTGCGCCCCGGCTCCGGTCATGATCGTTGCGGCCACATTCAGGCCCGCAATGTCAATCACGCTGACCGCCGTGCCGGGCTTCTTCGGCGTGCCTTGGTTCGCCACCAGAACGAGCGCGCTGTCGGGCGTCGCGTACAACTGGATCGGTACCGCCCCGACAGCAAGCTTGCGAATCACTTTGCGACTCACCGGATCGATTACCGCGATCTGCCTTTCCTCTGACAAGGACACGAAGCCGAACCTGCCGTCGGGCGTGAAGGCCACTTGCGCCGGGCCCTTGCCTACAGCAATCGCGGCAACCTGCTTTCGGCTCGTGGTGTCTATCACCGACACCGTGCCACCCTTGAGATTGGCGACCCAGACCTGCTTGCCGTCCGGGCTGATCCGCAGGCCGTGTGGTGATGCACCAACCGCGATCACTTCAACCACCCGCTGCGCTGCGGTGTCCACCACACTGACGGTGTTGTCGCCGCCGTTGGTGATGTAGGCGGTGCGCCCATCGCTCGCCACGACCACATGGGCCGGATGCCGGCCAACCGGCACCTTCGCGACCACTGCATCGGTGGCGGTGTCGATCACCCAAACTGCACCCACCTTGGCTCCGGCACCCGCCATCGCCCCGTGCTCGGACTTCGACATTTTCTCGGCAGGCATCTTCTCAGCCGCCATGCCCGGCTCTCCGTTGTTGGTGACCCAGACCCACTTGCCGTCGGGTGAAACTTGCACGTTGTGCGGGCCCTGGCCCACCGGGATGCTTGCGAGCTTCTTGAAGCTTGCTGAGTCGATGACGCTGACTGTGTTCGCACCTTCATCGGCCACACAGACTTTCGCAGTCGCGGCGAACGCCGATCCGGCCGCCGCCAGCAAAGCCATCTGGGTGAAGGCAAGCGCGCGTCTCATTTGTTTGGGATGCATGACAAGGACTTCCTGGAGCAAATTGAAGGGTCGCGGCAAAGAAAACGCTCACCACCTTCCACGGCGTGGCAGGGGCCATTTCACCGTACCGACATCGTCTCGTCTGCCTTGCCTGCCGGTTGCGCCCCATCTGGCACCTGGGCTCTGACGTTCTCGTGCAGATCAAGGCGCGACGGATTGCTCGCCTCCAGAATCGCCTTCGACCTGGCCATTTCATCCGCAGAGCCATGGGCAACGACGAGAAATCCATCCGTCTTGACGGCCTGCTCGTACTCGATCACGCTGTCCTCCGGAATGCCGATGCTGAAGAGGGCTGCCCCCAGTGCGCTCAAGCCCCCGAACAAGATGGCACCTTCGACCGCAGCAACGACCATCGCGGCCAGGTGGCCCAGCACCATCACAGGCCCGACCATGGGAATGGTCAGGAAAATGCCCCCGAAGAACAGGCTCCAGAGGCCGCCCCAGAAGGCGCCGTTCTTGCCCCAAAACTTGATACGGTCGCCCATGTTGTAGAAGCCGACCACTTTCTCCTCGGAGTGAAAGCCCTGCCCGACGATGCTGTAGTGCGTCATGTCGAAGCCGCCGCTGGCGAGTTTTCGGACGGCCTCTTCGGCGTCCTGATGGCGCGTGAAGACAGCGACAACGGCATTCTGGTGAGTTGATGGGTATTCCATGCTGTGTTCCTGATCTGCAAAGTTGATTGAGTTGTTGAGCGGAGATCATCTCAAGCCGTCTCCGGCCACCACCCGGCTTTGGGTCGATGTCCTACAGCACCACCGGCTTGTCCGGCAATTCATTCCTGTCGTGGCTGTCAGAAGGGAAGTGCTGCTTCAAGTGCCGCGTCACGGCCTGCACGCCGCACACCACGCCACCCTCGAAGTTCGACTGCCTGAAGGCGGCTTCCATCTGTCTACAAACCTTGCTCCACTCCTGGGCTTCCACCTTGGCGTGGATGCCACGGTCGACGACGATCTCCACGGCCTTGTCCGCGAGCAACAGGTAGATCAGCACGCCCGTGTTGTGCTGTGTGTCCCAGACGCGAAGCTGAGAGAACAGCTCGATCGCGCGGTCCCGGGCCGACTGCCCCTTGAACAAGGGCGCGCCGTCCAGCCCGCCTTCGACAGCGAACCGGATTTCCCCGACGTGCTCGGCCTCGCTCGCCTTGATGGCTGCTTCGATCGTGTTCAAAGTGCTTCGGCCGAAGGTCCGACTCACCTGTCCGTCAGTCAACAGCAGGTGGCGCGCGATGCGTTTGATGTTCATGGCTACCACCTTCCCGACGCACCGCCGCCGCCAAAGCCGCCACCGCCGCCGCTGAAGCCACCGCCATGACCACCGCGACCCCGGCCGCCGCCGTAGTAGCCGCCAAGGCCGCGTCCAAGCATGCCGCCGCCGAGCAAGGTGACGAACAACGCGACCACGCCGGCCACCAACGCCATCGAGATGGCGCCGATGACAAACCATGCAATCACCGCGACAACACCGCCGGTGACCAACGAGCCAGGCACTTTGCCCAGCGTTGCGCGCAGCACACCGCCCACGGCGAGCGCCAGAATGAACAGCATGGGCGCGTATTGCTGAACATCGCCAACATTGCCGATCCCCTGGCTCGACCGGGCGCTGGGCGCGGGCAAGGGCTCGCCGTCAACGACACGGATGATCTGCTCGACCCCGGCCGTGATGCCGCCATAGAAGTCCTGGCCCTTGAATCGCGGCAGGATGGTTTCGCTGATGATGCGTTTGCTGGTGAGGTCGCCCAGCGCTCCTTCCAGCCCGTATCCCACCTCGATGCGCATCGCGCGGTCGTTCTTGGCAACAACCAGGATCGCGCCATCATCAACTCGTCTGCGGCCAAGTTTCCACTGCTCGGCCACGCGCAAGGCGTACTGCTCGATTTCCTCCGGGGCTGACGAGGCGACCATCAGCACGGCGAGCTGGCTGCCTTTGCGGGCTTCGAAGGCGGTCAGGGTTTGTTCCAGCGCGGCCTTCTGCGCCGCTGTCAGCGTGACGGTCTGGTCGATCACATGTCCCGTCAGTGGCGGCACGGCCAACTGCGCTGCGCTGAGCGCAGACCAGCCCAGCGCGCACGCCACCAGGCCTGCAGACAGCAGCGCTCGACCGACCTTGTCGACCCTGCCGAGCGCTCCCCCTGCGATCACTTTGAAGCCCCTGATCCTGGGCCTGCGGGCTTGGCTGGTGCGGTGTCGAATCCGACGCTGGGCGGCTTCGCGATTTCCTTTTCGTTCTCGACGCTGAAGTTCGGCTTCTCCTTGTAGCCGAACACCATCGCGGTCAGGTTGGACGGAAAGGACCGCACCGTCACGTTGTAGTCCTGCACCGTCTTGATGTAACGGTTGCGCGCCACCGTGATGCGGTTCTCGGTGCCTTCCAGTTGCGCCGACAAGTCCCGGAAGCCCTGGTTGGCCCTGAGGTTCGGGTACTGCTCCGACACCACCATCAATCTCGACAGCGCACCGGTCAACTCGCCCTGAGCCTGCTGGAACTTCTGGAACGCGGCGGGGTCGTTGATCAGTTCCGGGGTGGCCTGGATGGACGTGGCCCTGGCGCGCGCTTCAACCACCTTCGTCAGCGTATCCTGCTCGAACTTCGCCTCGCCTTTGACGGTGTTGACAAGATTGGGGATCAAGTCCGCACGGCGCTGGTACTGGTTGATGACCTCCGCCCATCCGGCCTTGACCTGCTCGTCGGTGGTTTGAAATGTGTTGTAGCCGCAGCCGCTGAGACTGAGCGTCAACACCGCGGCCAACGTGACCGCCATGGCAGTCGTTACGGCTCTAAGTTGTTTCTGCATCTTCGTTCTCCAAAGAGATTAGTTGGACAATTGTGTTCCGGGCTGCGCATCGAAGTGATTGACCGCGTCGTCAACCATCTGCTGGGTACACCATCTGGCGTAGTGCTGGCCGAACAGGCGACCCAGCCAACGGGCCGGCGCGCGCGCAGGCAGCGCGTATTCGATGAAGACACCCAGCAACGAACCACTTCCGTAAGCCGACAACTCAAAGCCCATGCGGTAGTGACCGATCACAAGGAGCCTTGGCGCGCCTGTCGTCTCCCAAGCCTTGCGGTGGGGAGGATCGCGCTCCACCACGATCTCTTCGACAGACAGATCAATTCCCAGGACTCGACCCGACAGACGGATTCGCGAGCCGACTCTTTGTCCTCGTCCTTCGTCGATCCTAGTTTGAAAGCGGCCCCATCCCGTCCTCCAGGAAGGCTCGCTCATGTGTGAGGACAGTCGCGTGTGATCGTCAATGTGGGCAAAGACCTGATCTATGGGGGACTGGACAAAGCCCGTGCTTTTACATCGAAGGGGCAGCATTCATGCCTCCCGTGAGCAATGCGCCGACAAGCCGTTGTCGTCTGGTCGACTGTGTCCGAGCCTGCGAACGCCAAAGTGGAGGTACACCACGGCGCTCAATAGCGCTGCGAAGAAGCACCACACCGAGATGAACCACGTCGCATAGAAAACGTAGGCTGCGCCGAACGACCCCAGCGCAAGAGAACCAAAGACAACCACCATTCGGTGCGAGGACAGCAGTGGACTGAACGCTGCCGACAGCAGGTACAGCGTCATCGTCGCTGCCGCGAAGAAGTGCGGTGAGTCATACTCGACGTGCCGGCCCGTCGGCCTTGATACGACCGGAAACGCCACCAGGACATACATCAGGTAGGCGCCGACCGCGGCACCGGCCGAAACGAACGCGACCAAAGCCCTGCGCCGCCACCCTGCAGGCTCCATCAGCAAAACGGCCACCGGCACGTAGACCGGCCACAGCACATGCGAGAAGAAGGAATACACGTGGGTCATCACCGAGTTGAGCAGCGTGACTTCGTCTCCGAATGTGAGCCAGATCACCCCTTCGATGAGCTGCTGAACCGCGAACAACAGCGGGATCGCCCCGAAAGGCAAGGCCCGCCTCTGATGCGTCGCCAAGGCTGACCTCAGCGTCAGGGTGCCGATGCCCAGCAAGAGCGCGGCGGCGGAGAAGCTGGCGGTGGCCGAGAAGCACATTCAGTTCACTCGACCGATGCCCGGTCGGGACCGGCTGCTTCGCGACTCGCGAGATAAAAGACGGCTGCCGGTGGCGAAAGCCTTGCCGTCCCCCCTGCATCGCGCATCGGCGTACTCATGCCGACACACCCGCGGCGAGCTTCGCGGCGGTCGCTGACGCAGCCGGCGGCCCCGCCCGCTTGATGCCGGCAAGCTTGGTGCGCTTGAGCATCAGTGCATTGATGGCCACCACCGCCGAGCTGCC
>JANOBL010000425.1:0-1862 GCA_031411635.1 Betaproteobacteria bacterium | reverse complement strand
CAGATCCGGGCCCAGGCCCATGCGCTCATCAAACACAAAGCACTGGCCACGCCAGCCGGGTGCCGCGCCGGCCGTGTCCTCAAAGTACTTCAGCACACCGCCGTCCAACTGGTAGCTGTGGTCCAGGCCCAAACCCTGCATCACCAGCACGGCTTTTTCGCAGCGGATGCCGCCGGTGCAGTAGCTCACGACGGTGTGGCCGGCCAGCTCGTCCCGGTGCGCCGCCAGCGCGGCCGGAAAGTCGCTGAACTTCTTCAGCCGCCAGTCCAGCGCGCCTTCAAATGCGCCAGCGTCCACCTCGAAGTCATTGCGGGTGTCCAGCAGCTTCAGCGGCCGGTTGGCATCGTCATGCCCCTGGGCGATCCAGCGTGCCAGCGTGACGGCGTCGATAGCTGGTGCACGCCCGGCCGCCGGCTGCACCGCCGGCAAGTTCATCCGGATGATCTCGCGCTTGATCTTGACCTTCAGGCGCTGGAATGGCTGCTGCTCGCTCCAGCTCTGCTTGACCGCCAGATCGGCAAACCGGGTATCGCTGCGCAGGCCAGCCAGCCACTGCTGAGCGCCTTCCGCCAGCCCGGCCAGGCACAGGTTCAGGCCTTCTTCGGCCAGCAGCAGCGTGCCTTTCAACTGGTGCTGCAATGCCGCATCCAGCAGGCGCTGGCGCAGCGCGGGCAGGTCTTGCAGCGGCACGAAGCGGTAGGCGGCGATGTTCAGAATGGGTTGGCTCACCGACCACATTGTAAAAACCGCGCGCCCTACAATGCCCGCCATGCCTTTCATCCACCTGCGCACCCACACCGAATACTCCGTTGTCGATGGCACTTTGCGGGTGGACGAAGCCGCGGCCGCCGCCTGTGCCGACAGCCAGCCGGCGCTGGCGATCACCGACCTGAGCAACCTGTTTGGCGCGATCAAGTTCTACAAGGCCTGCCGCAGCAAGGGTGTGAAACCCATCATCGGCGCCGATGTCTTCATGGAGCCCGAGCCGGCGATGAGCGGCAGCGCCACCAGCGCCAGCCGCCTGCTGCTGCTGGTGCAAAACCGCCAGGGTTACCTGAATCTGTGCGAGTTGCTGGCGCGCGGCTGGGTAAAAAACGCGCAGCGCGCCCAGGCCTGGCTCAAATGGGATTGGCTGGCCGAGCTGGGTGGCGGGCTGATCGTGTTGTCGGGCGCGGATTTGGGTGTTGTGGGCACGGCCCTGCTGGCGGGTGACAACGAGCGTGCCCGCACTGCGGCGCTGCGCCTGGCAGCGCTGTTCCCGGGCCGTTTTTACCTGGAAGTCCAGCGCGCCGGCCTGGCCACGCACGAGGCCCATGTGCGCGCCGTGGTGCCGCTGGCGGCCGCGCTGGGCCTGCCACTGGTGGCCACACACCCGATCGAATTTGCCGCGCTGGATGATTTTGATGCCCACGAGGCGCGGGTCTGCGTGGCCGAGGGCGAGGCGCTGGCCAACCCCAAGCGCATCAAGCGCTTCTCGCGCGAGCAGTATTTCAAGACCCAGGCCCAGATGGCGGCGCTGTTTGCCGATCTGCCGGCCGCGCTGGCCAACAGCGTGCAGATTGCCCAGCGCTGCAACTTGAGCCTGGCGATGGGCAAGAACTACCTGCCGGACTTTCCGACGCCGCTGCTGGCCGACGGCACACCCATGCCGATGGGCGACTACTTTCGCCAGGCCAGCTTTGATGGCCTGGAGCAGCGCTTGCTCACGCTGTACCCCGACACCGCCAAACGCGACGCGCAACGCAGCCGTTATGTCGAGCGGCTGGAGTTTGAGATCAACACCATCCTGAAGATGGGTTTCCCGGGCTACTTCTTGATCGTGGCCGACTTCATCAACTGGGCCAAGAACAACGGCTGCCCGG
>JANOBL010000424.1:0-3724 GCA_031411635.1 Betaproteobacteria bacterium | reverse complement strand
CGCAGCGTGAGGCCTTGAGTCGCGCCGCGCATGCCGTCGATCAGGGCCGCGAAAGCCTGCAGGTTGCCGCCGGCCTTGCCGGGCACGGCGCCGACGCTCTGCGCCAGACTGCGCCCCGAGGCGCGGGCTGCGTCCTGCAGCTGTTCGATGCTGCGGGCACCGATGCCGCGCGCCGGAAAGTTGACGACGCGCAGGAAGCTGGTGTCGTCGTTGGGGTTCTCCAGCAGCCGCAGATACGCCAGCGCGTGCTTGACCTCGGCACGCTCGAAGAAACGCAGGCCGCCGTACACGCGGTAAGGCACGCCGGCGTTGAACAGCGCACTTTCCAGAACCCGGCTCTGCGCATTGCTGCGGTACAGGAAGGCGATCTCGCTGCGCGGCAGGCCGCTGCGGTGCAGGGCCTGGGTTTCTTCCAGCAACCACTGCGCTTCGGCGTAGTCGCTGTTCGATTCGAAGACCCGCACCGGGTCGCCGGCACCCGCCTCGGTGCGCAGGTTCTTGCCCAGGCGCTGGCGGTTGTGGCCGATCAGGCCATTGGCAGCGTCGAGGATGTTGCCGAAGCTGCGGTAGTTCTGCTCGAGCTTGATGACGCTGGGGACCCGGTACTCGCGTTCGACGTCGGCCATGTTGCCGACGCGAGCGCCCCGAAAGGCGTAGATGCTCTGGTCGTCGTCGCCCACCGCAAAGATGCTTTGCCCGCCACCGGGCGGGCCGAACATCTTCAGCCACGCGTATTGCAAGCGGTTGGTGTCCTGGAACTCATCGACCAGGATGTGCGCAAAGCGCTGCTGGTAGTGCTGGCGCAGCGGCGTGTTGTCGCGCAACAACTCGTAGGTGCGCAGCATCAGCTCGGCAAAATCGACCACGCCTTCACGCTGGCACTGGTCTTCGTAGGCCTGGTAGATCTCCACCATCTTGCGCACTTGCGGGTCTTGCGCCCGCACGTCCTGCGGCCGCTCGCCGTTGTCCTTGCGCGCAGCGATGAACCAGCTCACCTGCTTGGGCACAAAGCGCTCTTCGTCCAGCCCCATCGCCTTGATGATGCGTTTGACGGCGGATTGCGAATCGGCGCTGTCCAGGATCTGGAACGATTGCGGCAGCGCGGCCAGCTTCCAGTGCGCGCGCAAGAAGCGGTTGCACAGGCCGTGGAAGGTGCCAATCCACATGCCGCGCACAGCCACCGGCAGCATTGCCGACAGCCGCGTCAGCATCTCCTTGGCCGCCTTGTTGGTGAAGGTGACGGCCATCAAACCGCCCGGCGACACCTGGCCGGTGGCCATCAGCCAGGCGATGCGGGTGGTCAGCACCCGGGTCTTGCCGGAGCCGGCGCCCGCCAGGATCAGGCTGGGTTGGGCCGGCAAGGTGACGGCGGCGAGTTGCTCGGGGTTCAGCCCTTGCAGCAGAGACCCGGTGCCAGGCACGGCAGCGGCGGCGGGTTGAGAATACTGTGGATGCATCCATCGATTCTAGGAGCCGGGCTGTTGGCGCTGGCCGGCGTGGTTTCAGGCCAGGCGCTGGCGGCAACTTCGTCTTGTCCTGGCGCACGGGCCAGCGTGCGGGAAAACCTGTTCTCGGCCGATTGCGCCGGCTGTTGGGCGGCCACCGGCCCCGCAACCAACGGCTGGCGCTGGGACTGGATCACCCCGGGCTCCGCATCGGCGCCGTTGGCCGCTGGCGCGCTGCCCGAATCGGCCGAGCGCGCGTTGCGCCTGGGCCTGCCGGCGCTACCCGCCGACCAGGCCCAGGTGCACACCCGGGCCACGCTGCCCGCACTGCCCGGCTTGCGGTTGCACATGGTGTCCGGCCCGGCCTGGCAGGGTTATTTCGGCTTGGAGATGCGCCTGCGCAGCAGCGGCAAATCCCCCTTGCCCAAAGGCAGCAGCGCCTGGCTGGCGCTGGTGGAACTGGTGCCGGCCGGCAGCGACGGCTCGCCGGTAGCGCGCGCCCTGGTGCGCAGCGTGGCCGGCCCTTTGCCGCTGGACGCGCTGAATGCACTGCAACCCGGCCAGCCGATGACGCATTTGCGCGCGCTGCGCTGGCCGGCCAGCGCCGAGCCCACGCGGCTGCAGGCCCGGGGCTGGATCGAAGGCCCGGACGGCACAATCCTGGCCACTGCGGCCGATCGTTGCCGCTGACCTGGAAAGCCCCGCCATGGACATCTTCGACTACGACAACATCCTGCTGCTACCCCGCCAGTGCCGGGTGGAAAGCCGCGCCGAGTGCGACACCTCGGTGGCATTTGGCCCGCGCCGCTTCAAGCTGCCGGTGGTGCCGGCCAACATGAAGACGGTGGTGGACGAGCACATCACCGAGCAGCTTGCCCAGAGCGGCCATTTTTATGTGATGCACCGCTTTGACCTGGACGCCGTGGCCTTTGCCGGCCGCATGCGCGAGAAGGGCTTGTTCGTCTCGGTCAGCTCGGGCGTCAAACCCGAAGACATGGCGGTGATCGACCGGCTGGCTGCGTCCGGCCTGGGTGCCGACTACATCACCATCGACATCGCCCACGGCCATGCCGAGAGCGTGCGCCGCATGATCGGCCACATCAAGCACAAGCTGCCCGACAGCTTTGTGATTGCCGGCAACGTGGGCACGCCCGAGGGCGTGATCGACCTGGAAAACTGGGGCGCCGATGCCACCAAGGTGGGCATAGGCCCGGGCAAGGTGTGCATCACCCGGCTGAAAACGGGCTTTGGCACCGGCGGCTGGCAACTCAGCGCGCTGAAATGGTGTGCCCGGGTGGCCAGCAAACCCATCGTTGCAGACGGTGGCATCCGCCACCATGGCGACATCGCCAAGAGCGTGCGTTTTGGCGCTGCGATGGTGATGGTGGGCTCGCTGTTTGCCGGCCATGAAGAGTCCCCCGGCGCCACGGTGGAGGTGGACGGCAAGCTGTTCAAGGAGTACTACGGCTCGGCCAGCGACTTCAACAAGGGCGAGTACAAGCATGTCGAGGGCAAGCGCATCCTGGAGCCGATCAAGGGCCGGCTGGAAGACACGCTGCGCGAGATGCGCGAAGACCTGCAAAGCTCGATCAGCTATGCCGGCGGCCGGGTGCTGGCCGACTTGCGCAAGGTCAATTACGTGGTGCTGGGTGGCGAGAACGCGGGTGAGCATTTGCTGATGTGAGGCCCAGCGCGCGGCCTTGCACCACTGTGGCTGGCCCTGACAGGGCTTTCCCTTGGGCGCCGCGTTTTTGAGTGGGCGCACAGCAGCCAGTCCGTACAGTGCGCGGTGCAGGCGCCGGCAGCCGCGCCAGCCTCTTTGCCCACAGGAGACACCTTGCCCACCCTGCTACGCCTCTCACGTTTGATCGACTGGATCAACGACAGGTTTGGAACCATTGCCCAATGGGCCGTGTTCCTGGCCTGCTGCATCAGCGCCGCCAATGCGCTGGTGCGCTACCTGGCCAACTACAGCTCCAACGCGTTTTTGGAGATCCAGTGGTACTTGTTTGCCGCTGCGGTGATGCTGGGTGCATCGCAGGTGTTGCGTGTCAACGAGCATATCCGTGTCGATGTCATCTACAGCCGCTACTCGGGCCGCACCCAGGCCCTGGTCGATCTCGGCGGCCTGGTGTTTTTCATGCTGCCGTCGATGGTGGTGATGATCTCGTACGCCTGGCCGCTGTTCCTGAAGATGTACCTCACCGGCGAAGTCTCCAACAACGCCGGTGGCTTGATTCGCTGGCCGGCCATGCTGTTGTTGCCGCTGGGCTTTGCAA
>JANOBL010000423.1:0-6663 GCA_031411635.1 Betaproteobacteria bacterium | reverse complement strand
GGCCACTGCGCAGCGTTTGTGCCGCATCTTCGAATCCTTCAACCTGGTCTGGATCGAGGAGCCGCTGGACGCCTATGACCACGAAGGCCACGCCGCGCTGGCGGCGCAGTTTGATACGCCGATCGCCACCGGCGAGATGCTGACCAGCGCCGCCGAGCACGGCGAGCTGATCCGCCACCGCGCAGCCGATTACCTGATGCCCGATGCACCACGCGTGGGTGGCATCACGCCGTTTTTGAAGATCGCCGCCCAGGCCGAGCAGGCCGGCTTGATGCTGGGCCCGCACTTTGCGATGGAGCTGCATGTGCACCTGGGCGCGGCCTATCCCAGCGAGCCCTGGGTGGAGCACTTTGATTGGCTGGAGCCGCTGTTCAACGAGCGGCTGGACATCAAGGACGGCCGCATGATCGTGCCCACCCGGCCGGGCCTGGGCCTGAGCTTGAGCGAGCAGGCACTGGCCTGGACCCGTGAGGCGTTTGAGGTGGGTCAGCGCGCCTGATCCAAGCCACTTTTTGACCAGGAGTTTTGCATGCCCGAATCACAGACCGCCGCACCGCCAACCGCAACGACGGCCAAGCCGCCACTGACGATCAGCATGCACCCGTCGGACAACGTGGCCATCGTCGCCAACGACGGTGGCCTGGCCGCAGGCGCGGCGCTGGCATCCGGCCTGGTGCTGCGCGACCGGGTGCCGCAGGGCCACAAGGTGGCGCTGGTGGACCTGGCTGCGGACGCGCCGGTGCTGCGTTATGGCATCGCTATCGGCTATGCGCTGAAGCCCATACTGGCCGGTAGCTGGGTGCATGAGCGCTTGCTCAAAATGCCCGACGCCCGTGAGCTGGACAACCTGCCGATCGCCACCGTCAAACCCACAGCCTTGCCGGCGCTGGAAGGCTACACGTTTGAGGGTTTCCGCAACCCCGATGGCTCGGTGGGCACCCGCAACATCCTGGCCATCACCACCACAGTGCAATGTGTGGCGGGCGTGGTGGACTTTGCGGTGCAGCGCATCAAGGCCGAGTTGCTGCCGCGCTACCCACAAGTGGATGACGTGGTGGGCCTGGAGCACACCTACGGCTGCGGCGTGGCGATCGACGCGCCCGGCGCCGAGATCCCGATCCGCACCTTGCGCAACATCAGCCTGAACCCCAACTTTGGCGGCGAGGTGATGGTGGTCAGCCTGGGCTGCGAAAAGCTGCAGCCCGAGCGCCTGCTGCCGCCGGGCAGCTTTGCAATCGTCGATGAGCGCAACGTGGCCGATGTGGGCGCCAGCGCCGAGTCGGCGCTGGACGTGGTCTGCCTGCAGGACGACGCGCATGTGGGTTTCATGGCCATGGTCGATTCGATCATCAGCACCGCCCAGCTTCATCTGGAGCGCCTGAACGCCCGAGCCCGCGAGACCGTGCCGGCCAGCGAGTTGGTGGTGGGTGTGCAATGCGGCGGCAGCGATGCGTTTTCGGGCGTCACCGCCAACCCGGCGGTGGGTTTCTGCACCGATTTGCTGGTGCGGGCCGGTGCCAGTGTGATGTTCTCGGAAACCACCGAAGTGCGTGACGGCATCGACCAGCTCACCGCCCGCGCCAGCAGCCCTGAAGTGGCCGAGGCGATGATCCGCGAGATGGCCTGGTACGACGCCTATTTGCAGCGTGGCAAGGTGGACCGCAGCGCCAACACCACGCCGGGCAACAAAAAGGGCGGGCTGTCCAACATCGTTGAAAAGGCAATGGGCTCGATCGTCAAATCGGGCTCGTCGCCGATCAGCAATGTGCTGTCACCGGGTGAAAAGCTCAAGGCCAAGGGCCTGACCTACGCCGCCACGCCGGCCAGCGATTTCATCTGCGGCACCTTGCAGCTTGCCGCCGGCATGAACCTGCATGTGTTCACCACCGGTCGCGGCACGCCCTATGGCCTGGCGGCAGTGCCGGTGATCAAGGTGGCCACGCGCAGCGACCTGGCGCGGCGCTGGCACGACCTGATGGACGTGAACGCCGGCGAAATTGCCGACGGCACGGCGACGATCGAGGACGTGGGCTGGGCGATGTTCCGCTTGATGCTGGACGTGGCCAGCGGCCGCAAAAAAACCTGGGCTGAGCACTGGAAGCTGCACAACGCGCTGGTGCTGTTCAACCCGGCGCCGGTGACCTGATGCGGAACGCTGACTACAAAGGCGCTGAACACAGCGCCGCCGCTGCCGGCGCAAACTGGCTGCATGAGCCCTTCAAACACCCCCCTGCCGGCCAACACTGCGGGCCGCCTGCCCACCTACTTCATCTCGCACGGCGGTGGGCCCTGGCCCTGGATGCCGGAGATGCGTGCACCGATGGCGGTGCTGACCGCATCGCTGCAAGCCATCACCCGCGAGATCGGCCGCCTGCCGGTGGCCGTGCTGTCGGTGTCGGGCCACTGGGAGGCGCCACGCTTTACCGCGATGGCATCGGCCCGGCCGACGATGCTGTACGACTACGGCGGCTTTCCGCCGCACACCTACCAGGTGCAATACCCGGCGCCGGGTGCACCTGCGGTGGCGCAGCGCATTGCCGGCCTGCTGCAGGCCGCCGGCATCGATAGCGCGCAGGATGCGCAGCGCGGTTTTGACCACGGCACGTTTTCGCCGCTGGTGGTGATGTACCCCGAGGCGCAGGTGCCGGTGCTGCAGTTGTCGTTGAAATCGTCGTACAGCCCGGCCGAGCACCTGGCCGTGGGCCGGGCGCTGCTGCCGCTGCGCGACGAGGGTGTGCTGATCCTCGGCAGTGGCCTGAGTTTTCACAACCTGCGGCTGCGGGGGCCGGCAGCGCTGGCGCCCTCGGCGGCCTTTGATGCCTGGCTGCACGACACGCTGGAGCTGCAGACACCGGCCCTGCGCGAACAGCGCCTGCTGGCCTGGGAGCAAGCCCCGGCGGCGCGCATCGCCCACCCCAGCGAAGACCATTTGCTGCCGCTGATGGTGGCGCTGGGTGCGGCGAACGACGAGGCCGCCACCACGGTCTACCACGAGACCAGCGGGATGCTGGGCTGGACGATGTCGAGCTGGCGCTTTGGGGCCTTGCCGGCAGCGCCGCGCTGAGGCTCAGCCCGCTGGCAAGCCCAGGTAGCGCAAGGCGTTGTCGCAAGCCAGCGCCTGCTGCTCGGCCGGTGCCAGCGCCAGTGCCTCAAACGGCTGGCCCGGAAAGCGCTGGCCGGCCATGTACGGGTAATCCGACCCGGCCATCACCTGGGTGCTGCCAAAGGTGGCGATCAAATGGCGCAACAGCGGGATGTCAAACACCAGGTTGTCGACATAAAACTTGTGCGCCTCGTCGCGCGGTGATGCAAACGCCGCGTCCAGCCCGGGCGCCACCAGCCAGCCCTGGTGCAGGCGCGGCAAAAACGCCGCCAGCGTGCCGCCGCCATGGCTGAAGGCCACCCGCAACTTTGGAAACTTTTGCAAGGTGCGCCCGGTGATCATCGACGCAGCGGCCAATCCGGTGTCGGTGGGAAAGTTGATGAAGGCTTGCAGCGCGGGTGGGCCGACCAGGCGATCCCCGCCCAGCGGGTGCAGGGCGTGCACAAACAGGCACAGGTCCAGCCGCTGGCACTCGGCGTAAAAGTCGTCGAAATCGGCATGGCCCGGGGGTTTGCCCAGGATGTTGCTGCCGATCTCCACGCCGCGCAGGCCATGTTGATGCTTCAGCGTGGCCAACTCCTTGGTTGCCATCTGCACATCCTGCAGCGGCACCATGCCCAGGCCGGCAAAGCGCTGCGGGTGGGCGGCCACCATCTGGCCGATCGCGGCGTTGACATGGCGCGCCATCGCCAGCGAGGCCGCAGGTTCCAGCCAATAGCCCAGCAGCTCGGGCATCGGTGACAGCACCTGCATCAGCACGTCTTCTTCGGCCATGTCGGCAACCCGGCGCGCGGGGTCCCAGCTTCGGCTGTCGATGCGGCGAAACTCCTTGCCGCCGATCACCACCGCCGCCTTGTGGTCGGCACCGTGGTGCAGATGCGGCCACTTGTCGCCGCAGCCGCAGCCCGACGGCAGCGCCGGAAAGCCGTCCGGCACGACGTGGCTGTGGATGTCGATGACTTTCATCAAAGGGCCTCTTCGGTTTTACAGATCAAGCGTCAGGCGGGGCAACAAGGCGTGCGTGCCGCACAAGCACAAAGGGCGCAGAAACCAGCCCTTCGAGGCCTGCATTTGGCGCTGTGCGCTGTGTGCGGGCACCCAATGGAATGACGATACATCGACCCGTCGCGGCGATTGAGTCCTTGTTGCGCCGCTTTTTTTGCGGCGAATATCTGGCGCGCGGTGAATAAACATCACAATCTCCGCATGAACAGCGGTGAAAAAATCTACATCTGGCAGGCAGACGATTGGCCGGTGTGGCGCTATGACCTGGCGGCACTGGCCGGCCTGCTGGCCGATGTCAGCCGTGCCCAGGGCCTGCTGATGGGCCGGCTGGCCGACGTGGGCCTTGCGCTGCGTGATCAAGCCAGCCTGGTGGCGCTGACCGACGACGTGATCAAGACCAGCGCGATCGAGGGCGAGTTGCTCAGCCTCGAATCGGTGCGTTCGTCCATCGCGCGCCGGCTGGGCGTGGACATCGGCACACTGGCGCCGGTGGACCGCAGCGTTGATGGCGTGGTGGACATGGTGCTGGACGCCACGGCCCACAGCGCCGCGCCGCTGACCGCCGAGCGGCTGCTGGCCTGGCATGCCGCGCTGTTCCCCACTGGCTACAGCGGCATGGCGCCGATCCGGGTGGGCGCCTGGCGCGACGATGCCACCGGGCCGATGCAGGTGGTCTCTGGCCCGGTGGGCCGCCGCAGTGTTCACTTCGAGGCCCCGCCAGCCCAGCACTTGTTGACCGAGGTGGACCGCTTCCTGGCCTGGGCGAATGCAGCAACACCCGAGCCGGCGCTGATCAAGGCGGGCCTGGCACACCTTTGGCTGGTGACGCTGCACCCCTTTGACGATGGCAATGGCCGCATCTCGCGCGCCGTGGGCGATCTGTTTCTGGCCCGCGCCGACGGCAGCCTGCAGCGCTTTTACAGCTTGTCTGCGCAGATCCAGCGTGAGCGCAAAACCTATTACGACGTGCTGGAAGCCAGTCAGAAAGCCACGCTCGATGCCAGCGACTGGCTGGCCTGGTTTCTGGGCGCGCTGCTGCGCGCCTTGCACAGCGCCCAGCACACGCTGGACGGCGTGCTGGGCAAGGCCCGCTTCTGGCATCTCTGGGCCCAGACGCCATTGAACGAGCGGCAGGTCAAGCTGCTCAACCGCCTGCTTGACGGCTTCGACGGCAAGCTGACCAGCAGCAAATGGGCAGCCATCGCAAAGTGCTCGCCCGACACTGCGCTGCGCGACATCAATGCGTTGATCGCACTGGGCGTGCTGCGCAAGGCGCCGGGCGGTGGGCGCAGCGCAGCCTATGCGTTGGTGGGTTAGCTTGACCATGGCTGACCTGGCTCAGCTTGGCTATCACCAGAACGCAGAAAGACGGGCCCAACCACGGGCCAGTGGCCGCCCGCGCAACACGGGAAAACCCGATGCCACGAGGCCTCAGATTTTGCTTTCTCTGGGTTGCTTACCTTTCGGCATCAACATATACTGATCAGTAAGTCATTCTGATTGTCGGC
This sequence comes from Betaproteobacteria bacterium, assembly GCA_031411635.1. Classification (GTDB taxonomy): domain Bacteria; phylum Pseudomonadota; class Gammaproteobacteria; order Burkholderiales; family Burkholderiaceae_C; genus Pseudaquabacterium. The sequence goes on along the minus strand of JANOBL010000423.1, from coordinate 1,047 downwards.
CAGGAACGCTGGGCCGCCGGGGCCTGGGCCCTTTTGATCTGGAGAGAGTGAGACCCTTGATGCACACGACGGCAGGCACAGCTCTTGTCACCGGCGCCGGCAATGGCATCGGGCGCGCCATCGCACTGCGGCTGGCACGCGACGGCCGCGACATCGGCGTTGTTGACCTCGACAAAACCGGCGCCGAAACCACCGCCGCACAGGTACGTGCCCTGGGCCGGCGCGCCTGCGTGGCCGCAGCGGACGTCTCGCAGCGCGACAGTGTGCGTGCCGCGGTGGCGCTGGTGACCGACGCACTGGGCCCGATCACCGTGCTGGTCAACAACGCCGGCATCCTGCGCACGGCGCCGTTCCTGGACGTCAGCGAAGCCGACTGGCGCAGCATCCTGGCCGTCAACCTGGACGGCGTTTTCCACTGCAGCCAGGCCGTGCTGCCGGGCATGCTGGCGCGCGGCGCAGGTTGCATCGTCAACATGTCGTCGTGGACCGGCAAGAAGGGTGTGCCCAACCATGCCGCCTACAGCGCCGCCAAGGCCGCGGTGATCGCGCTGACACAAAGCGTCGCCGGTGAGCTGGCCGACCGCGGCGTGCGCATCAACGCCGTCTGCCCGGGCACCATCGTCGACACCCGTATGCGCGACGAGGCCGAGGCGATGAACAAGGCCCAGGGCCTGCCCGATGTGCACACCCGTGTGCAAACGCTGGTGCCGATGCGTCGCGCCGGCGTGCCCGAGGACGTGGCCGGCGTCGTGGCCTTCCTGGCCTCGGCCGACGCGGCCTACATGACCGGCCAGGCCATCAACATCACCGGTGGCCTGTGGATGAACTGACCCACCCCCACGCTTTGGACCATCCCATGCAAGCCACCCCTTCCACACGCCCTGCCCCGCTCGACGCCGTTGTCATCGGCGCCGGCTTTGCCGGTCTGTACATGTTGTACAGGCTGCGCCAACTCGGCCTGCGCGCACGGGTCTTCGAGGTCGGCGACGGCGTTGGCGGCACCTGGTTCTGGAACTGCTACCCCGGCGCCCGCTGCGACGTCGAGAG
>JANOBL010000422.1:0-4220 GCA_031411635.1 Betaproteobacteria bacterium | reverse complement strand
GCCACGCCGATGCCCTACGGCGAGGTCTACACCGGGCTGAAGACCGGCATCGTCGACGGCGCCGAGAACAACTGGCCGTCGTACGAGTCGTCGCGCCACTTCGAGGCCGCCAAGTTCTACAACACCACCGAGCACTCGATGGTGCCCGAGGTGCTGGTCTTCTCGAAGAAGATCTGGGACACCTTGCCGAAGGAAGACCAGGCCTTGCTGCGCAAAACCGCCAAGGAGTCGGTGGCCACGATGCGCAAGCTGTGGGACGAGCGTGAAGCCAAGTCACGCAAGATGGCCGAGGTGGGTGGCGCACAGGTGATCGCCATCGCCGACAAGAAGCCGTTCATCGACGCGATGGCGCCGGTCTACACCAAGTTTGCCAACACGCCGAAGCTGCGCGATCTGGTCAAGCGCATCCAGGAAGCGAAGTAGCCGCCGCGGCCGGGCGCCCAGCGGCGCCGGCCGGCACCCGTTCCACACACAAGGAGTTCAGATGAAGGAACTGGAACTGGCGGACAGCCTGCACCTGCAGGACCACGCCGAACTGCCGCTCAGCGGCTGGCTGACGAGCATCAACGCCGCGGTGGCGCGGCTGGGCATGTTCGTGTCGGTCGGGGGCCTGTTCATGATCGTCGTGATCGTGTTCTTTCAGGTCTTCGGCCGCTACGTGCTGAACAGCTCGCCGACCTGGACCGAAAGCCTGGCGTTGGTGCTGGTGCTCTATGTGACGCTGATCGGCGCGGCCGTCGGCGTGCGTGACGCCGGCCACATCGGCATGGAGTCGCTGCTGGTGCTGGTGCCCGAACACGTGCGCAACCGGGTCGAGTTGCTGATCCACATGTTGGTCATGCTGTTCGGCGCCGCAATGATCTGGAACGGCGGCGTGCTCGGCATGTCGGTCGCCAGCTACAAGATCCCGAACCTCGGCCTGCCCGAAGCCATCCGCTACCTGCCGCTGGTCGTCTCCGGGCTGTTGATCATCTCGTTCTCGATCGAGCACGTGATCGCGCTCGTCCAGGGCAAACAAGTGGAGCCATCATGGCACTGACCATTCTCTGCATCACCTTCTTCGGCTTTCTGGTGCTGGGCGTGCCGGTGGCCTTTGCGATCGGCCTGTCGTCACTGTGCACCATCCTCTACGAGGGCCTGCCACTGGCCGTGCTGTTCCAGCAAATGATGTCCGGGATGAACGTCTTCTCGTTCCTCGCGATCCCGTTTTTCATCTTCAGCGGCGAGCTGATGCTGCACGGCGGTGTGGCCGACAAGATCGTCCGCCTGGCGCAGAGCGCGGCGGGCCATGTGCGGGGTGGCCTGGGCATGTCCAATGTCGTTGCCTGCACGCTGTTTGGCGGCGTCTGCGGCTCGGCGGTGGCCGATGTGTCGGCGATGGGCGCGGTGATGATCCCGATGATGAAGAAGGAGGGCTACCACGCTGATTACGCGGTCAACGTGACGACGCATGCCGCGCTGGTGGGTGCGCTGATGCCGACCAGCCACAACATGATCATCTACGCGCTGGCAGCCGGCGGCTCGGTGTCGGTGGGCGCGTTGATCGCCGCCGGGCTGCTGCCCGCGGCGGTGTTGATGATCTGCATGCTGGTTGCCGCCTATGCGGTCGCTGTCTCGCGTGGTTATCCGGCCGGTGTGTTTCCGGGCTGGTCGGGTGTGGCGCGTGCTGCGGCCTCTGCGGTGCCTGGCCTGCTGATCGTCGTGATCATCCTCGCCGGCATCCTGTCGGGCGTCTTCACCGCCACCGAAGCGGCGGCTATCGCGGTGATCTATACGCTGGCGCTGACCTTTCTGATCTACCGCACGATGAACTGGCATCACCTGATGCTGGCCGCCGCAAAAGCGGTCAAGACCACCGGTGTCGTGCTGCTGCTGATCGGCGTCTCGTCGATGTTCCAGTACCTGATGGGCCTGTACGAAGTGGCCGACTTCATGGGCGAGTTGCTGGCCAGCATGACGACCACGCCCTGGGTCGTGTTCCTGCTGATCAACGTCATCCTGTTCGTTCTCGGCACCTTCATGGACATGGCGGCCACGATCCTGATCGCGACGCCGATCTTTCTGCCGATCGCGATGAAGTTCGGCATGGACCCGGTGCAGTTCGGCATGGTGATGCTGATCAACTGCGCGCTTGGGCTGAACACGCCGCCGGTCGGGACCACGCAGTTTGTCGGCTGCGCGATCGGCGGCATCTCGGTCGGCGCGGTGATGAAGACGATCTGGCCGTTCTACGGCGCGCTGTTGGCCGCGCTGATGCTCGTCACCTATGTGCCCTCGTTCTCGCTGGCCTTGCCGAGGCTGTTCATGGGCTATGCCCACTGATGCAGCGAGAGCCCGCAACCCCCACACACCTCGGATAGGAGTTATTCACATGACCAAAGTTGCTCTGAGCGGCGCCGGTGGCATCGTCGGCAGCATCCTGCGCAAGGGTCTGCGCAAGCGTGGTTTTGACCTGCGCGCGGCCGGCGGATCGCGCCCCCTGGTGCCGATGTTCGATGGCGAGGACGTGATGCAGGGCGACCTGCGTGATCCCGCGGTCGTCGACCGCCTGCTTGCCGGCGTCGACGTGCTGATCCACATGGCCGGCACCAGCGTCGAGCGGTCGTTGCCCGAGATCATCGACAACAACCTGCGCGCGCTGGTCGAAGTCTACGAAGGCGCGCGTCGGCACAAGCTGCGGCGCGTCGTCTTCGCCAGTTCCAACCACGCCTTTGGCATGCACACGGTGGATGAACGCCTGAAGCTCGATGCGGCCTTCCGCCCCGACGGCTTTTACGGCCTGTCCAAGGTCTGGGGCGAGGCGCTGGTGCGGATGTACTGGGACAAGCACGGCATCGAAGGCATCTCGCTGCGCATCGGCACGACGATGGACAAGCCGCCCGAAGACAAACGCCAGCTCAGCACCTGGATGGGCAGCGACGACCTGCTGCAACTGGTGCAACGCTGCATCGAAGCGCCGGACGTCGGCTACGCCGCCGTGTGGGGCATCTCGAACAACAGCCGCGCCTACTGCGACCTGTCCGAGGGCAATGCGATCGGCTACCACCCGACGCAGAACGCCGAGCACTGGGCGGCCGAAGTTCTGGCGCGGCCGAACCCGCTGGACCCCGTCGCGCAGCGGTTCCAGGGTGGGGGCTTCGTGACCATCGACTACACGCCATCCGAACAACGGCCAGCCGCCACCCGGCGTGGCTGAGCGCAACCGCACACGGAGAACACCATGACCTTGCATGACAAGCCCCAACTGCCACGCCGCCGTTTCATCGCCAGCGGGTTCGGCCTCGGCGCCACCGCGCTGCTGGGCCCGGTGCTGAGTGCCTGTGGCGGCGGCGACGACAGCGTCGACAGCGACCCCGAGGCACGCGCCTGGAACGAGACGGCGGTGGCGATCCTCGGCCGCATCAAGCCGCCGACCTTTCCGGCGCTGGATTTCCCGATCACCGCGTTTGGCGCGGTGGCCGGTGCCGCGGTCGACGATGCCACCGTCCGGGCCAACACGGTGGCGATCAAGGACGCGATCACGGCCTGCAACCTGGCCGGCGGCGGGCGCGTGGTCGTGCCCAGCGGCACCTTCGTGACCGGTGCGATCCGCTTGAAGAGCAACGTCAACCTGCACCTGCCGAACACCGACTCGGTGCTGTTGTTCGACACCGACCCGGCCAAGTACCCGAACGTGCTGACCCGCTGGGAAGGCAACGATCTGTTCAACTATTCACCGCTGGTCTACGCCTACCGCGAGACCAACATCGCGATCACCGGCAAGGGCAAGCTCGACGGCCAGGCCGGCATCGCCCAGTCCGACCCGAACAACAAACAGGGCAACCCCTCGGCCTGGTGGTGGTGGAAGGGCGGCAGCCAGAGCAACCCGCAGTTTGGCTGTGCCGCGGGCACCAGCACTTTTCCGGCCAGCATTGGCGCTCCGTGCCTGCCCAACCAGTCGGCCGACAGCCTGCTGCTCAAGAGCCAGGGCGCGGTGCCCGGCAATGTGTCGGTGTTGCAGCGCATCTACGGCATCGACGCCGTCGGCAAGCAGCACTATTTGCGCCCGCCGCTGGTCGGGCCCTATGGCTGCGAGAACGTGCTGATCGAGGGTGTGACGCTGAACCGGTCGCCGTTCTGGCAGATGCACCCGCTGTTCTGCAAGAACGTGACCGTGCGCAACGTCACCTTCAACAGCCTGGGCACCAACAACGACGGCTGCGATCCCGAGGCCTGTGTCG
>JANOBL010000421.1:0-3109 GCA_031411635.1 Betaproteobacteria bacterium | reverse complement strand
CGGCGCGATGTCGAAGACCTGCTGTTCTGGGGCGTGCTGGGCGTGGTGCTGGGCGGGCGCATTGGCTACTGTTTGTTTTACAAACCGGGCTACTACGCAGCCAATCCGGCCGAGATCCTGGCGGTGTGGAAGGGCGGCATGTCGTTTCACGGCGGCATGCTGGGCGTGATCGTTGCGATGGTGGCGTATGCGCGCAGCCGCAGCCGGCCCTGGCTGCAGGTGACCGACCTGATTGCACCGGCCGTGCCCACCGGGCTGGCGTCCGGGCGCATTGGCAACTTCATCAATGGCGAGTTGTGGGGCCGGCCGGCCGATGCATCACTGCCCTGGGCGATGGTGTTTCCGCAATCGTCCACCGACGTGCCGCGCCACCCGTCGCAGCTTTACCAGTTTGCGCTGGAGGGTTTGTTGTTGTTTGTGCTGTTGTGGATTTATGCCCGGCGGCCACGCGCCACCGGCCAGGTGTCGGGCGCGTTTTTGGTGGGTTATGGGCTGTTCCGTTTCATCGCTGAATACTTCCGCGAGCCCGACAGTTTTCTGGGTCCACTGGCGCTGGGCCTGAGCATGGGCCAGTGGCTGTGTCTGCCGATGATCGCGGCTGGCGCCGGGCTGTGGTTGTGGGCCGGGCGGCCTGGCCCCAAATTGCCTTGAACCGCGCTGAACTGCGTTGAACTGCGCTGAATTGCGTTGAAGCCAGGAGACTGACGATGCGACAGATATTTCTAGACACCGAAACCACCGGCTTGCATCCCGAAAGCGGCGACCGCATCGTTGAGATCGGCTGCATCGAGATGCTGAACCGCCGGCTTACCGGTGAAACCCGACATGTCTACCTGAACCCCGAGCGCAAGGGCAGCGAGGAGGCGACCAGGATTCACGGCCTGACCGACGATTTCCTGGCCGACAAACCCCGGTTTGCCGAGGTGGCCGAGGACCTGGTCGGGTTTTTGGCCGGCGCCGAGGTCATCATCCACAACGCGGCGTTTGATGTCGGTTTTCTCAACGCCGAACTGAAGCGCCTGCGCCACCCACCGTTCCACACCGTGGCGGCCAAGGTGACCGACACCTTGCTGATGGCGCGCGAGATGTTTCCGGGCAAGGCCAACTCGCTGGACGCGCTGTGCAAGCGGCTGGAGGTGGACAACAAGCACCGCACGTTTCACGGGGCACTGCTGGATGCGGGCTTGCTGGCCGAGGTTTACATCCGGCTGACGCGCGGCCAGGATTCGCTGGTGATCCAGCACGAAGACAACGCGCCCGGCACGCTGCAGGCCTTGCAGGCCACCGACCTGGCGCAATACCACCTGGCGGTGATAGCGGCCACAGCCGATGAGCTGGCGGCGCACGATGCGGTGCTGGCCGAGCTGGACAAGGCCAGCGGCGGCAAGACGGTGTGGCGCAAGCTGTTGGCCGCATCGGCTGTGGCATAATCACAGGCTTGCCGTCAAAAAGAGCTTTGTGATTCTTGGCGGTAATCCACAGAAACACACCCCGGAATTCCGGGCGGTTAGCTCAGCGGTAGAGCACTGCCTTCACACGGCAGGGGTCGCAGGTTCGAACCCTGCACCGCCCACCAAGAAATTCATAAGATACAACGACTTACGCCACCTTTGGGTGGCGTTCTCGTTTGTGGTGGGGAAAAAGTGGGGAAAAGCTGGGTTGAAGACTGGTCGAGAAAGATGCCAAGTCGGGCAACTCGTCGCGTGCCAGCCCGCGCAGGTGCAAGCGCACGACGATGCGCTGGGCCCAGGGCATTCATGCACTGCCATGCGGCTTGCACGCATTGCCGGGAGACTGCCTGTTTGCAGGCCCACTTGAATCGTCAGTATTGACGAGCCCGTTCCAGACTGGCTGCCGTCAGCCAACCGCAAGGCCGAGCGGTTCCGCCCGTCGGCAAGCCGCTATCAAGCCTGCGCTTGCAGGTCCAGCACCCGGCGCGCCGCACTCAGGCGCCAGCCCATGCAACAGTCGCCACCCCATCGGAAGCGCGCCGTGCCGGCAGGAAATTGAAACGCGCCGTGCCGGCGCGAAGTGCCGTTGGTGTAAACCCTAATCTACTCATTAGTAAGTTTAAATGTACTATGAGTAACGAACAGGTACTGGATAGTATTTTAACCCACCAACAAGCCGAGCCGCCATGGTCCACATTCCGCCCTCACCCTACACCTTCCCCGAGATGTTCCAGCCGGATGTCATGGTCGAGGACAACAAGTGGTACTCGCTGGGCAAGATGGGCATGGTGCGGCCGCTGCTGTTTGACGTCGCCAACGGCGGCTGGATCAGCATCCTCAAGGCGCGCGGCTCCGGCACTATCCAGCGCCACCGCCATGCCTCGCCGGTCACCGCCTGGACGATGGACGGTGCCTGGGGCTACCGCGAGCACGACTGGGTGGCCCGCGCCGGAAGCTTCGCGTTTGAGCCCGCCGGCCATATCCACACGCTCTATATTCACCCCGATGCCGGCCACATGACGGCGCTGTTCCACGTAATGGGGCCGCTGGTCTACCTGGACGAGCAGGGCAACGTGGTCGATTACGACGACGTTTTTCTGCGTCTGGACCGCTATACCAGGCATTGCGTCGAGGTCGGTCTCGGCGAGGCCTATGTGCGCACGCTGATCCGCTGAATCCCCCCAGCACTGGAGGCCACCATGTCGCCGAAGATGCACCTGATGCAGATGCTGATCAGCAGCGCCAGCACCCACACGCTGCTGAGCTGGGCCGACCCGCAGGACGGGCAGCTCGACGGCCTGCAGGACTTTGCCTACTGGCAGCACCTGGCACGCACACTGGAGCGCGGCTGCTTTGACGGCGTGTTTTTTGCCGACAGCCCGGCCACGCATGCGGTGTACAAGGGCAGCGTGCTGCCGTCGGTGCAATACGGCGCGTCCTGGCCGAATCACGATCCGATGCCGCTGGTGGCGGTGATGGCAGCGGCAACACAGCACCTGGGCATCGGCGTCACGCTGTCGACCACCGGCACCACGCCCTACCTGGCGACGCGGCGCATGACGACGCTGAACTACCTCAGCCGTGGCCGCGTCGGCTGGAACATCGTCACCGGCTTCAGCAACGCCGAGCACATGGCCAACGGCATGGGCGTGCAGATG
>JANOBL010000420.1:0-3248 GCA_031411635.1 Betaproteobacteria bacterium | reverse complement strand
GTGGTGGCCATCGCGGCAGCCGACGTGGCCCGGCCGGCGCGTGCGTTGAATGCAGGGCTTGGGGTCGGACTGGTGTTCGTGCCCTTGCTGTTCGACGGCGACAAGCTGCAGGTCGCCGTGACGATTGTCCTGGGGCTGGCTTTGGTGCTGCTCAGTGTGCGCCGCGGGCCGATCCTGGAGCGCTACGGAGCTTGGAGTCGCCTCCTGGTTTAGCCGACCCGGGCGGTCGACGCCATTCGGGCGCTACCGAGTTGGGCAATGTGCGCCGACGTACAGACCCAATGCCGCATGTGGGTTAGAACGCAGCAATGCGTGCTGCTCACTCTGCATGGAACGTGGAGTTTGTAGTGTCTCGTTTGTGGCCTGCATTGAGGCCGCCGGCGTCATTCACTTCCCCATAACACCCGGTGACGCAACGCGAACTCAGGCGGTTGGCGGGCTCACCTGCAGCGCGGTTCAACCATTCATTGCCAACACCCAAGGAGCAAGGCCATGAGGTATATCGATGGATTTCTGATTCCTGTGAAAGCGGCCAACAAAGTGGCCTATTGCGAAATGGCGGCCAAGTCCTCGGCGCTATTGAAGGAGTTTGGCGCCACACGAGTTGTGGAATGCTGGGGCGATGCTTTGCCTGATGGCAAGGTCACCGACTTCAAGCGCGCCGTTAAAGCGGAGAGCGAAGAGAACGTCGTCTTCTCCTGGATCGAGTGGCCATCCAAAGCGGCGCGCGACGCCGGCAACAAGAAGTTCATGAACGACCCGCGCATGAAGGCGATGGGGGACATGCCTTTCGACGGCAAACGCATGGTCTACGGTGGCTTCGAGCCGCTGCTGGATGCCTGACCGGGCGGCAGCCGGTCCATTCATCCTCACACCAATCAACGGAGAAGCCCCCATGAAAGTTCAAGCCTACGTCACGTTCGGCGGCCGCTGCGAAGAGGCGCTGGAGTTCTACAAGAAGTCAGTTGGCGCCGAAGTCACAGCGTTGATGCGCTGGAAGGAAAGCCCTGACACGGCCATGAAGGCACCCCTCGGCTTCGAGGAAAAGATCATGCACGCGAACTTTCGTATTGGTGAAACCCAGCTGATGGCGGATGACGGCATGGGCGATAAAGCCGCGGAGTTCAAGGGGATGACGCTGGCAATCGAGGCGGCCGACGATGCTGAAGCGAAGCGCGTCTTCACGGCACTCGGTCAAGGCGGCAACGTCAGCATGCCTTTGATGAAGACCTTTTGGACCTCCTCTTTCGGCATGCTGACCGATAAATTCGGCGTGCCGTGGATCGTGAATGTGGCGGCGCTGACGGCCTAGACCCGCAGCCGCCATGAGCGCGATCCAACTCAAGTCCGCGATCGATCTGGCCCGGCAGAACGGCGTGCGCTTTCCGAACGAAAGTGCTGACTACCGGCAGGCGCGCGACGCGCTTCTCGCCGAGGAGATCGAGCTTCGGCGTCACATCGAAAGCGTGGCGGCGCAACGGCGCGCTCTGCCGCCGGGCGGCACCGTGCCCAAGGACTACGCTTTCGTCGGCGAAAACGGTCCGGTCAGTTTCTCCGGCTTGTTTGGCGACAAGCAGACGCTGGCGGTCTACAGCTACATGTACGGGCCACAGCGCGCGCAGCCTTGCCCGATGTGCACGTCGCTGATGGCCGCCTGGGACGGCGAAGTGCTCGACGTCGAACAGCGCATTGCGCTGGTGATGGTGGCGCGCTCGCCTATCGAGCGCCTGCTGGCGGTCAAGAAGGAGCGGGGCTGGCACCACCTCACGCTTTACTCGGACGTTGACGGCGACTTTACTCACGACTACGTCAGCGCCGACGACGCGGATGTGCCGGGTTTCAATGTCTTCTCCCGGCGCGACGGCAGCATTCGCCACTTCTGGAGCGGTGAGATGGGCGGCAGTACGGCCGATCCGGGCCAAGACCCGCGCGGTGCGCCGGACCTCATGCCTCTGTGGACGATTCTCGACAATACGCCCGAAGGGCGTGGGAGTGACTGGTATCCGAAGCTTGAGTATGGACCACGGGTTAACGGGCACGGCCCTCACTCACATCGCGATGAGACCGAAGCGGTCCCGCAGCTTCCTATACAAAGGCGGTAGCGGCAATGAAGGTGATGACTCAACTGGCTTTCAACGGACAGTGCCGTCAGGCATTCGAGCTTTACGAAAAGGTGCTTGGCGGCAAGACCGCCGTCATGAACACGTTTGGAGACGTTGACGCCAAGCTGCCGCCGGGTTCCACGGCTTCGGCGGTTGATCAGATCAGGTTCGCAGAGCTCCAAGTGGGTTGCTACGCAATTCTGGGCAACGACCTGCCCGAGCAGGAATACAAGCCCATGCAAGGTTTCACCGTGGCACTGCACGTAGGGACCTCGGCTGAGGCACGGCGCATCTTCAATGCGCTTTCGGACAATGGGCAGGTCGTGACGCCGTTGAGCGAGGTGGCCTGGTCTTCCGCGTTTGGCATCGTCACCGACCGCTTCGGCACGCCTTGGCTGATCCTGGCACTGGACAAATAGCAGCCGCCCGGCGGCGCGGCCTACCGTTCAAAGATCAACCATGATGGTCGAATCCGTCGCGCTCGTGTGCGCAGGCATGTTTGCCGGCGCTTCGGTCTACATCAACCTCGTGCAGCATCCCGCTGCGATGCAGCTCGGCACGTCGACAGCGGTGCGGTTCTTTGGCCCGATGTACGCGCGCGCCGCGCCCGTGCAGGCATCGCTTGCATCGCTGGGGTCCTTGGCGGCAATCTGGGCCTGGTGGAGTGAGAGCGGCTGGCTGTGGTTGTTGGGGGCGATCGTTCTGGCCTTCGTCATTCCCTTCACGCTCGTCGTGATCAAGCCCACAAACGACCGGCTCATGGAGCCCACCCTTGATTCAACGTTGAAAGAGGCGAAAGGGCTTCTCGTTCGCTGGTCTCACCTCCACGCGGTTCGCAGCGGCGCGGTCTTGCTGTCGTTCCTGCTCTTCGTCGTTGCCGTCGTCGGCAAATAATCGCTTGTTGCTCGGACACAGCCTTGCTGTGTAGGCAAACGCACAGACCGGATCCGAGGCCGGCGCGCATCGTGGGCTTAAGTCCACCCCTTTCAAAGTCTTGTTGAGGAATCTGCTGTACGCTTTTGACTCGATTGATGAATCGGGAGATCGAAAGTGTGGCAGGCCGTTGTTGAGCGATTCGAGCAGCATGCGCCAGCATGCGTGATGGCGCGACTGGCATTGGAGCAGGCGATGCCGGCTGCGTGGGTG
>JANOBL010000419.1:0-2843 GCA_031411635.1 Betaproteobacteria bacterium | reverse complement strand
TATGGAATGAAAACTCCAAAGGAGCTACTATGCCTGTCTGGCGGGGGTGTTGCACTTGGTGGTTGAACTCAGACCTCAGTGTTTGGCCACTGGCGGCGCCAAGAGTGGGGTTTATCTCGGAATGGACTAACTTGGAGAATTGAAGTATGCGAACTTTGGCGCAATCACCTGTGATTCTGACCGAAGCGCCTGGGCTCTTGTTTGCACTCACGTCAATTTCTCGCGGAGTGCGCCCAGGAACGACTTCACTTCGTCTTCTGAATTCACAGAGAATCGCGTGAAATCTGGATCTTCCAACCTTGCGTCGGCAAATAATCCGGCCGGATCTTCATGAAAGTGGAGAAAGGCCTTACCGTTTTTGTAGAAGATACCCACCTTCTTCTCTGTGATGCCCGGAAGCGATCGGAGTTCATTTAGCAAGCTGCTTAATGCTTCGAGCGTTTGCGGGCTGGCGTGCTTCATTTTGGCTATTTGATGCTGATGGAGTAGCGCCGCTGGGATTTGCTGAGGCCTAACGTTTAAGCTAACCTGCATTTTGCGGCAGGCCGAGTTTGGGCTAGGATTTTTTAGCCCAAACTTGGACTGCCGCAAAATGTCAGGTTGAGCGCCCAGTTAGGCGTGCATTTGCCTTGCCGAGCGAGCGATGTGATTTGATGGATAGCGGTGGCATGTGGAAATAGTGAGCTTTTGGAATTGAATTTGTTATTGGGGTTTGCCACACCAAACGACAACGGAGCGTGTTGCGCATGCTGGGCTGCTGCGCAAGACGGCGATTTAGACAAGTAGCATTTTGTTGAGATTGCTGAAAAACAGTGGCGAAAAGTTAAAAAACCAACTTTAGATAAACGCAATATTTTATGCAAAACTACAAATAAAAATATAGTAACTATGAGCTGTGTAAGCCTTGATACTTTTACTAAACACATTTAATAACTGCTACCGTGATTGCAAGCCAATGATCCAGCGCTCCGTTGGTAAAATTGATAATCTGTAGTTTTGGTTCGATTGCTGCGATTGAATAATTGAAATCGTGTTCTGATGAGGTTTTGCATAATGCTAAAAACTGGCACTAAGTGGTTGCCACCTAGTAATTCTGTATATGCAATGGGTAAAAATGGATTTTGCTTTTAGAAGCCTGGCGCAACGCTGAGAGGTAGACGCCTAGACAGAATGGCTTAGCAAATACGGGCGGCCCGTCCCCTGCAACAACGTAGGTTGCACGCCAGGGGCGTGCGGAGCTACACCAATGCACCTGACCGATGGTCGGTCAGGTCGTTGCGGATTTGCAAGGAGACGGGCCATGGAGCAATCTAGCACCCTGTACGTGGGTTTGGACGTGCACAAGGACAGTATCGACATCGCCACGGCCGACGCCGGCCGGGACGGCGAAGTGCGGCATGTGGGCAGCATTGGCGGGGAACTGGCGGCGCTGGACAAGTCGCTGCGCAAACTCGTCAGCCGGGGCCACCGGCTCCATGTGGTCTACGAGGCCGGGCCGTGCGGGTTCGTGATCTGGCGCCACCTCACCGCGCTGGGCACCGAGTGCGAGGTGGTCGCACCGTCCTCGATCCCCAAGCGCCCAGGCGACCGGGTCAAGACTGACCGGCGCGACGCGTTGCAACTCGCGCGGCTGTCGCGCGACGGCAACCTCACCGCCGTGCGTGTACCGGGCGCAGCTGACGAGGCCGTGCGCGACCTGGTGCGCGCCCGCGAGGACGCCGTGCGCGAGCAGCGCAATGCGCGCCACCGGCTGAAGGCGCTGCTGCTGCGCAATGGCATCCCCTATGCCGGCAAGAGCAGTTGGACGGCCGCACACCTGCGCTGGCTGGCCACGCTGAAGATGCAGCACCCGGCCCAGCAGATCGGGTTCCAGGAGTACCTGAACGGCATCACCGAGTCGACCGCGCGCATCGCCCGGCTGGAGCAGGCCATGCGCGATTCGCTCGGTGACTGGACCCTCAAGCCGCTGGTGCAGGCGCTGCAAGCCCTGCGCGGGGTGTCGTTGATCGGCTCGATGACGATGGTGGCTGAGTTGCAGGACTTCCAGCGCTTCGAGCATCCGCGCAAGCTCATGGCCTATGTCGGGCTGGTGCCGGGCGAATACTCGTCCGGGCCGAAGCGGCGCCAAGGCAGCATCACCAAGGCCGGCAACAGCGCTGCCAGGCGCATGCTGGTGGAGATGGCCTGGCATTACCAGCACCCCGCGCGGGTGACACCCATCATCGCGCGGCGCCAGGACGAGTTGCCCAAGGCCGTGACCGACATCGCCTGGGCTGCGCAACTTCGGCTGAGCGCGAAGTTCAAACGCCTGCAGGCGCGCCGGCTGATGAAGACCAAGGCGGTGGTGGCCGTCGCGCGTGAACTGGCCGGCTTCGTCTGGGCCATCGGCTGCGAAGTGCAGACTTCGGGCTGGCAGGGCCTGCCGACCACGCCTGCCGCGCCGGCCACCACCGCACATTGACAAGCTCGTCCAATACCGCCTTGACCGGGAAAAGACCCAAGGAGGTGACGCACCCAGCAACCCGCCAGAGGCCGGATCGGGAACGCGGCGCAGCCGCGGCCACTGGGGAACCCTCGTCAACGTTATTGGTGCATTCGGCATGGGTTCGAAAGAATGCATGTCGATTGATCTCAGACCCTAGAGCGAAGGCAGCCCCGCGACGTAGATCTGTCTTGAGGTATCCAACCCTCGAATATCAGCATGAACAACCGTCGCACATCCTTCACGGGTGGCATCAATGGCTCCGCCGCGTTCCCAGTCCGGCAACAGGTTTGAATCACATCTGTTGGACTGCAGAGGGATTTGTGTCGCCGCTTGACAGAAGTAAGCCATATCAACGTTT
>JANOBL010000418.1:0-1596 GCA_031411635.1 Betaproteobacteria bacterium | reverse complement strand
CCTTTGAGGTGGGTACCGTGGCCATGGTGCGCGAGGATCCGCTGCGCTGCCAGATTGCGCATTTTGTCGAGGTGATTCGCGGCACTGCGCAGCCCCTGGTGACGGCGCGTGACGGCTTGAACAACCTGCGTGTGACCGAGGCGATCACCGAGGCCGCCGACAGCGGCACCGTGGTAGCCCTGGCCGCCGGCTGACAATCTCCCCGCTTGCTGCTGCCGTGCCCGCCCAACCAGGATGCCGCCAGGATGACCCGCCCCATCTCACTTGCCGCCCTCACCGTGCTGGAACTGACACCCCCCGAAATGGTGAGCTGCGCCGCCGCTGCCGGCTTCAGCCATGTCGGCATCCGGCTGCTGCCTGCCACCCCCACCGAGCCGCAGTACGACATCGTCGGCGATACGCCGCTGCTGCGTGAGGTGGCGCGCCGCTTGGCGGACACCGGTGTCAAGGTGCTGGATGTTGAAATCTTCCGCATCAAGCCCGACACCCGCGTGGCCGACTACGAGGCCGCGATCGCCACCGCCGCCCGCCTTGGCGCCAGTGAACTGCTGGTGGCCGGCAACGATCCCGACGAGGCCAGGCTGATCGACAGCTTTGCCGCGTTTTGCGTGCTGGCCGGCCGCTACGGCCTGGGTGCAGGCCTGGAGTTCATGCCCTGGACCGATGCCAAAGACCTGACCCAGGCTGCACGCATCGTCGAGCGCACTGGCTGCGACAACGCCGGTGTGCTGATCGACCCGTTCCACCTGAGCCGCTCACGCAGCCGCATCGTGGACATCGCGACGATCGCGCCGTCGCGGCTGCACTGCATGCAGTTCTGCGACGTGCCCGCGGTGATCCCGCCGACGATGGACGAAATCCTGGCCCAGGCCCGCGCCGAACGCCTGTTCCCCGGCGATGGTGGCATCGACCTGCTGGCGCTGCTGCGCGCCGTGCCGCGCGACATCCCGCTCAGCATCGAGGTGCCGACGATGACCTTGGCCAAGACCGTCGGGGCCACCGAGCGCGCGCGCCGCGCACTGGCGGCGACCCTGAGTGTGCTGGCGCAACTCGACGCCTGAATCGGCAGGCCTTGCGCCGATGAAAACCAGCCTGCCCACCCAACTTGCCTGCGACCTGCTGGTCATAGGCTCCGGCGCCTCTGGCCTGTCGGCGGCTGTCGCCGCTGCACACCATGGCCTGAAGGTCATCCTGGTCGAAAAAGACCCGGTCTTCGACGGTGCCACGGCCTGGTCGGGCGGCTGGATGTGGGTGCCCGGCAATCCACTCGCCCAGCGCGCCGGCATCGATGAAGATCCACTGCTGCCGCGCACCTACCTGAAGAACGAGCTGGGCGATCGCTACGACGCTGCGCGCATCGATGCCTTCCTCGACAACTGCGGGCCCATGGTGGGATTTTTCGAGCAGCACACCGCGCTGCAGTTTGTCGATGGCAATGCGATCCCCGATGTGCACGGCAAAGTGGCCGGGGCCGGCACGCAAGGCCACCAGGTGATCGCCGCACCCGGGTGCCGTATGCCGACGGCAGCATCGGCCACTTTCCGCACATCATCGACCGCGCCAAACCGGGCTTGATCGACGTGCTGGCCAATGGCC
>JANOBL010000417.1:0-6140 GCA_031411635.1 Betaproteobacteria bacterium | reverse complement strand
CTCAAACTGCCGTGCCGCGTCGCGCACCGCCGCCGCCGGGTCTTTGCTGGCGCCGTTGCGCAAGCCGTCCAGGCCACGGGCATCGCTGGCCAGCCGGTTTTGGCCCAGCGGCGCGCTGGTGCTCAGCTTGTCCATTCAGATCACCTCCAGCTCGGCCTTCAGCGCGCCAGCACTCTTCATCGCCTGCAGGATCGCCAGCAGGTCTTGCGGCGTGGCGCCCAGCGAGTTGAGCGCACGCACCACATCGGCCAGCTTGGCGCTGGCTGGCAACTGCATCAGCGCCCCACCCTGCTGGGTGATCGCGATGTCCACTTTCTCGGCCTGCACCGTCTTGCCGCCGCTCAAGGGGCTGGGCTGGCTGATCACCGGCGTGGCATTGACGGTGACGGTGAGCGCGCCATGCGCCACTGCGCAGCTTCCCAAGGTGACCGCCTCGTTCATCACCACCGAGCCGGTGCGTGCGTTCAGCACCACCCGGGCCGCTGGCTTTTCCAGCGTGACATTCAGGTTTTCGATATCGGCCATGAAGCCCACATGCTCGTTGGCCTGGGCCGGCATGCGCACCCGCACCACCCGGCCGTCCACCGCCTGGGCCACGTCCCCGCCCTTGGCCTGGTTGATCGCGTTGGCCACCGCGCGGGCGGTGGCGTAATCGTTGGCTTGCAGGTCGAGTTGCAGCACGCCGTTGCGGCTCATCGCGGTGGGCACCGCGCGCTCCACGGTGGCGCCCTCGGGCACCCGGCCGGCGGCCAGGTGGTTGATCTGCACCTTGCTGCCACCGGCCGCTGCACCAGCGCCACCAACGATCAAATTGCCCTGGGCGATGGCATACACCTGGCCGTCGGCGCCATGCAGCGCGGTCTGCAGCAACAAGCCGCCGCGCAGGCTTTTGGCATTGCCGGCCGACGACACATTGACATCGATGCGCTGGCCGGGCTGGGCAAACGCCGGCAGCTCGGCCGTGACCACCACCGAGGCCAGGTTGCGGGGCTGCATCGTCACACCCGGTGGCAGCGTGATGCCGTTTTGCGCCAAAAATGCCGCCAGCGCCTGCGGTGTGAACGGCGCCTGGGTGGATTGGTCGCCGGTGCCGTCCAGCCCGAACACCAGGCCAAAGCCGGTGAGCTGGTTGGGCCGAACGCCTTGCACCGTGGCCACCTCCTTGATGCGTGCGGCCTGGGCCGGCCACCACACCGCCGCGCTGGCCAGCAGCAGGCTGATCAGCACCACGGCGCGCAGCAGGCGCTCGGCTTTGTGTTGGGTGGGATCGGGCAGTTTGTCCATGGCTTAAATCGGCATCACGCTCATGAAAAACCGGGCCAGCCAGCCCATGGACTGGGCCTCGGCCTGCTGGCCCTGGCCCCGCTGCTCGATGCGCACATTGGCGATCTGCGTGCTTTGCACCTGGTTGCCGGGCGTGATGGCGCGCGGGTCCACCTGGCCCGAAAAGCGCAGCACATCGACATTGGCATTGACGCCGATCTGCTTCTCGGCGGCGACGATCAAATGCCCGTTGGCCAGCACCTGCACCACGGTGGCGGTGATGGTGCCGGAGAAATCGTTGCTGTTCTCGGTGGTGCCCTTGCCCGAAAAGGTGTTGGCATTGCTGCCGGTGGCGCCGGCCCGGGCCAGCATGCTTTTGTTCAAAAACGGCAGTGCACTGACACTGGCATTGACCGTGCCTGCCCGGTCCACGGTGCTGGTGCTTTTTTGCACCGCGCTGACCTTCTCGCTGATGTTCACCGTGACCGTGTCGCCCACCAGCCGGGCGCGGTGGTTCTCGAACAGCGGGCGGTAGCGGTCGGCCTGGAAGATCGCGCCCGGTGTCAGCGGCGCCGGCTCGGGCAGCGGGTGCGCGGCGGCCAACGGCACGGCGGCGTTGGGCAGCACCAGATCGACCGCCGGCACACGCGCAAGCTGTTGGCAGCCGGTGAGCAGCAAGGTCAGCAGGCCGCAGGATCGCAAGACGAAGCTCATGCCGGGCTCACAACTGCGCCAGCTTCTGCAGCATCTGGTCTGATGTCTGCACCGCCTTGGAGTTGATCTCGTAAGCGCGCTGGGTCTGGATCATCGTCACCAGTTCTTCCACCACGTTGACATTGCTGGTCTCCACGGCACCCTGGGTCAGCGGCCCCAGGCCGTTGCTGCCGGGTGCACCGGCGGCCGGCGCGCCGGACGATGCACTCTCGGCAAACAGGTTCTCGCCCTTGGGGTCCAGCCCACCCGGGTTGATGAAGCCGGCAAGCTGCAATTGGCCCACCTGCTGCGGCGTGGTCTGGCCGGGCAGCACCACGGTGATCACGCCGTCGTTGGCCACCGTGATGCTCTGCGCCTGCGCCGGGATCGTGATGCCGGGCTGCACCAGGTAACCGCCGTTGGTGACGATTTGGCCTTGCGAATTGAGCTGGAACGCACCGTCCCGGGTGTAGCCGGTGCTGCCGTCGGGCAACTGGATCTGGAAAAAACCGTTGCCACGCACCGCCATGTCCAGGTTGCTGCCGGTCTGTTGCAGATTGCCTTGCGAAAAATTGCGCGCCAGCGCCACCGGCCGCACACCCAGGCCGATCTGCAAGCCGGTGGGCAAGGTGGCTTGCTCGGCGGTGTTGGCACCCACCTGGCGCAGGTTTTGGTAGATCAGGTCCTCAAACACCGCATGGCCGCGCTTGAAGCCGTTGGTGGCGGTGTTGGCCAGGTTGTGCGCGATCGCATCCAGCGCGGTCTGCTGCGCCTCCATGCCGGTTTTCGCTATCCACAGCGAACGGATCATCGCCAAGCCCCCAGGTGTGGCCTGCCCGGTTGGCAAGCCCTCTGCGGCGATCATCGGCGTTACTTGAGGCGGCACATCATGCAAAAAGCGCCCGGTAAGGGGCGCTTCTAGGTTCAATCCAGCGTCAGCTATTGGACAAGAGCTTGGTGGCCGATTGCTCGCGCTCCTGCGAGGTTTGCAGCATCTTCATCTGCTGCTCAAACTGGCGTGCGGCGGCGATCATCGCCACCATAGCTTCCACCGGGCTGACATTGCTGCCTTCCAGCGCGCCCGACTGCAGCTTGGCGGTGGCATCGGCCGGCAGATCGGCACCATCGGCAGCGCGAAACAAGCCGTCTTCACCGCGCAGCAGCGGCGCCTCGGACGTCACCAGCTTGATCCGGCCCACCCCCTGCGGCCGGCCGTTGCCGATGGTGGCGGTGACCGTGCCGTCTGACCCCACCATCACCTGGGCATTGGCCGGCACGGTGATCGGGCCACCATCGCCCATCACGGTGAGGTCGCTGCGCGTGACCAGCAAGCCTTCGCTGTTGACATCCAGCGAGCCGTTGCGGGTGTAGGCCTCGGTGCCCTCCCGGCCCTGCACTGCCAGCCAGGCCTGGCCGCTGACGGCCACGTCCAAGCTGCGGCCGGTGGCCGACACCGGGCCGGGCTCGGCGTTGTAGCCGGGTGTGGATTCGATCGCATACACCCGGGTGCTGGCGCCATCGCCCAGCACCGGCACCGCGCGAAAGGCCGTCATCTCGGCGCGGAAGCCGTTGGTCGATGCATTGGCCAGGTTGTGCGCCAGCACATCCTGGCGCTGCAACGTGGCCTTGGCGCCGGCCATCGCCAGGTAGATCACGCGGTCCATGCGGCTGCCTCAATCCGTCAGCCGGGGATCAACGCAGGTTCACCAGCGTCTGCATCACCGAGTCCTGGGTCTTGATGGTCTGCGCATTGGCCTGGTAGATGCGCTGCGCCACCATCATGTTGACCAACTCGGTGGTCAAGTCCACATTGCTTTCTTCCAGCGAGTTGGATTGCAGCAAACCCAGGTTGCCACCACCGGGGGTGCCCAGCACCGGATCACCCGACTCGAAGGTGGCAGCCCAGGCATTGCCACCCAGCGGTTTCATGCCCTGGGCATTGCGGAAGTTGGCCAGCTCCAGGCTGGCAATTGCCGACGACTGGCCGCTGGAGTAGCTGGCCATGATGACGCCATCGCTCTGGATCGACACCGACGTCAGCCGGCCGGCCGAAAACCCGTCCTGCGACAGCGCGGTGGGGCCAAACGGCGCGCCAAACTGCGTCAGGTTGCCAAAGTCCAGGCTGATGCCGGTGATCGCCTGGGTCTCGATTGCGCTGCCCACGCCGGTGGCCGGGATGTCGATCAGCATCGGCCCGGTGGGCGTGATCGGCACCCGGCCATCGGGCGGAAACGTGGCCTGCACGACGGGCTGCGCCACGCCTGCGCCATCGGGGTTGACCGGCATGCCGTTGGCGGCGGCATAGATGTTCCAGGTGTCGGCGCCGACCTTTTGAAAAAAGTAGGTCATCGCCACCTGCTGGCCCTTGGCATCGTAGATGTTGATCGACGTGGAGTTGTTGTAAGTGGTGGTATCGGCCAGGTCCACCGCCAATGCCGCTGTGGGGTCGTAGGTGAACTCGTTGCGCGAGTCCAGGTTGATCTCCAACTGCATCTTGGTGGTTTGTTTGGGCGGTGTGCCGGCGGTGGGCAGTTGCAGCGGTGCGGCCTTGCCGGCAATCTGCCCGGCCTGGTAAGTCACCGGCGTGGCCACCAGCTTCTGGCCCTGGGCATTGGAGACATAACCATCCCGGTCCACCTTGAACTGGCCGTTGCGGCTGTACAGCGTGGCACCGTTCTGGTCCAGCAACTGGAAAAACCCGGCGCCGTTGATCGCCACATCCAGCGGGTTGTTGGTGGCCGAGATGCTGCCCTGCGCAAACTGCTGCGCCACCGTGCCCACGCTGACACCCAGACCGATGCTGCCGCCGGAGCCGGTGGCGGTGCGCGAGTAAATGTCGGCAAACTCGGCGCGTGATGATTTGGCGCCGATGGTGCTGGCATTGGCCACGTTGTTGCCGATCACATCGAGGTTGCGGCTGGCGGCGTTCAGGCCGGAGACACCTTGCTGGAAACTCATTCAATCACTCCTGCAAAAAAAGAGGCACCGCGCCCAGCCCAGCGGCGCGGCCCGACCCCGGCTGACCAGCGGCAGCCGGCGGGTGCTGACAACATCAATCCAGCGCCTTGATCGCCGCGTAAGCCACCTTGCCGCTGCGCACCAGCTCCAGGGTCAGTGCAGCGCCGCCGGTGTTGACCGCATCCACCGTGTCGCGCATCAGCGGCGTGCTGGTCACCGTGGTGGCGCCACTGGTGGCGGTGATGCGAAAGCGGTAACCCGCCGACTCGGGCACCGCGCTGCCACCGGGCCAGCCAAAGTCATGACGGCCGCTGGATTGCGCACCCAGGTTGAGGGTGTCCACCACCAGGCCGGCGGGGCTCAGCAGCTCGGCCTTGACCTGGTCGGCGGCGCTGTCGATCTCGTAACTGCCTTGCTGGTGGCCATCGATCACCGACAGCTTGTCCCCCAGCAGCAGCACCGATTTGCCCACCAGCGACGCGCCTTGCAGCGCCTGCATCTGCACGTACTGGCTGTTCAGGCCCTCCACCGTGGTGTTGAGTTTTTCAATGCCGCTGACGGTGCTGATCTGCGCCATCTGCGAGGTCATCTGCGCGTTGTCGGTCGGGTTCAGCGGATCCTGGTTCTTCAACTGGCTGACCAGCAGTTTCAGAAAGCGGTCACTCGCCTCCTTGGCGGTGGTGACGCCGCTGGCATTGCTGCTGCCGGTGGCGGCGGCCGGGCTGTTGAGAAAGCTGAATTGCGAAACAGTGCTCATGAGATTCTCCAAGGCTGAGAGTTCATCACGACTGGCCCATCTGCAGCGTCTTCAACAGCAGGCTCTTGGCGGTGTTCATCACCTCGACGTTGTTCTGGTACGAGCGCGAGGCCGAGATCATGTTGACCATCTCCTCCACCGCATTGACATTGCTGTAGACCACATAACCCTGCTCGTTGGCGGCCGGGTGGTTGGGGTTGTGCACCAGGCGGCCGGGGCTTTTGTCCTCGATCACATCGCTGACCTGCACCCCGGCAGAGGTGGCCTCGCCCATCATCAGCGTCTGGAACACCACCTGCCGCGCCTGGTAGGCCTGGCCATCGGGGCCGGCCACGGTGTCGGCGTTGGCGAGGTTGGAGGCGACGGTGTTCAGGCGCTGGCTCTGCGCCGAAATCGCGCTGCCCGCCACGTTGAAGATGTTCAACATGCTCATCACTGACCCCTGATCGCGTCGAGCATGTTCCGCACG
>JANOBL010000416.1:0-9906 GCA_031411635.1 Betaproteobacteria bacterium | reverse complement strand
CTGGCAGGGCGGGCGGCTAGGCGCGGGCCGAAGCCCAGGCTGTTACGCCTGGGCAAGGCTCGCAACGACGCAGCGCGCCCTGCCAGCCACCTGCCCGAAGGGTGAGCACCTGCCAGGGGCGCCCTCGTCGTTGCAAGTGCTCGCCGGGTGTCCAACCCGGCTGCGCCTTGCGCCTGAATGGCGCCCCTGGCAGGTGCTCACGCACATCCGATTTCTCCGTTTCACTGGACTAGCCCTCGCCCTCAATGCCCATTCCCATCTGCGCCAGCCGTTTGTAGAGGTATGAGCGCGAGATGCCCAGCTCGACCGCCACGCGCTTCTTGTTGCCATGGTGGCGGATCAACGCCGGGCGGATCATCTGTTCCTCAACCTGCCCGACCGCGCTGCTGACGCTCATCGGCTCGGCTGCACCGGCTTCGGTAACCGGGCCGGCGCCGTCGCCCGGGTCGACCATCGGCGCGTGTGGCATCTCGGCGGCGGCCGCGCTTATCAGGCCAAAGTCAGCCGGCACGATGGCGTCGGACCCACAGAAAATCGCCGCGCGCTCGACCATGTGCATCAACTGGCGCACATTGCCAGGCCAGCGCTGGTGCTGCAGGTAGTGCAGCGCCTCGTCGGACAGGCGCCTGGGGCGCTGGGCATGGCGCTCGGCAAACTGGGTCAGCGCCAGGTTGGCCAGCAGCGGGATGTCCTCCAGCCGCTCGCGCAGCGACGGCAGGCGCACCGTGACACCACCGATGCGGTAAAACAGGTCCAGCCTGAAGCTGCCGTCGGCGATCATCGCCTCGAAGTTGCGGTTGCTGGCGCTGATCAGCCGAAAGTTGGAGCGCCGCAGCTCGTTGCCACCCACGCGCTGGAACGAACCGTCCTGCAACACCCGCGGCAGCTTGACCTGCACGTCGGCGGGCATGTCGCCCACCTCGTCGAAGAACAAGGTGCCGCCGTCGGCCTGCTCGATCTTGCCCTTGCGGCCTTTGCGCTCGGCGCCGGTGAATGAGCCGGCCTCGTAGCCGAACAGCTCGCTTTCCACCAGCGTGGCCGGCAGCGCAGCGACGTTGACCATCACCATCGTGGCATCGCGCCGGCCGCTCAGCTTGTGCATCGCATGCGCGGCCAGTTCTTTGCCGGTGCCGCTTTCGCCGGTCACCAGCACCGGGATGTCCAGCGGTGCCACCTTGATGATTTGCTGCTTCAGCCGGTTCATCGCCGCGCTGTCACCCACCATCTGGTCCAGGCCGTAGCTGCGGTTGCGCAGGTCGTTCAGCTCGCGGCGATAGAAGGCCACCTCGGACTTCAGCTTGCTCAGCTCCGACGACAGCGCCTGCAGTTGCTCCGGCCCCTCGAACATGATCTGGCCGATGGCGCCTACCGTCTCGCCACGGGTATTGCGGATCAGGCGCCGGGTGACCACGCGGGTGACGCCGCGCATCTCGTGCAGCAGGCCGATCTCGGCCTTGCCCGATTCGGCCACCAGGTGCAGGCGCGGGTTTTCGATCACCTCGGTGGCGTGGCGGCCCACGCCGCCGCCGGGCCGCAGGCCGAAGAAGCGCTCGTGCATCGGGCTCATGTAGCGCACGATGCCCTCGCGGTCGGCCACGCTCAGCGCTTCGAAGGGGTTGGTCAGAAAGTGCGCCAGGATGTCGCCGGCAAAATCGACCGAGCCGACAAACTCGAACAGTGCATCGCGGCCTTCAAGTTGCATCGCCACCAGCACCGTGGCGTCGGTGGCCGGCAGCGCCACAACCACGATCGGCGGGTTGCCCGGAGCTTCCACCGCAAACAGCCGCTTCTGCCGCCGCCGCGCCTGCTGCCAGCCGCTGATGATGTGGGCGGCAAGATCGCGCTGCTCGGCGATGCCGCCGACGGCCAGCGTACTGCCGTCGGACCGGATGACCAGCATGCCGCGCGCTGCGTTCGGCGCCAGGCCTGCAGGCCTTTTTTCCTGTGTCTCCAAGGCGGTCAGGTTAGTTCTGTTCAATGCATACGCCCGCCCTTTTTGCACGGCGAGTCGCTGTGGTTCATGAACGTGAACCGCGGCAAGCAAAGCCTGACGCTCGACTTCAGCCAGCCGCAGGGCCGTGAGTTGCTGCATCGGCTGGTGGGCCAGTGCGATGTGGTGCTGCTGAACCTGGTGGCCCGGGCGCAGAAGAAGCTGGGTGTCGATGCCAACACGCTGCGGGCGCTGAACCCGCGCCTGGTCCATGTGTCGCTGACCGGCTTTGGGTTGAACGGTGTGCGCGCCGATCTGCCGTGTTACGACTTGATCGCCGAGGGCCATTCCGGCGTGATGGACCTGACCGGCGAGCCCGAAGCCGGCCCGCAAAAGGTGGGCACGCCGGCGGCCGACATGCTGGCCGGCAGCGACGCTGCGCTGGCGGTGCTGGCCGCGCTGCTGCGGCGCCAACGTGGTGGGCCGGACGGTGGTCAAGGCTGCGACATCGATGTGGCCATGGTCGAGAGCATGACCCGCTTCATGTCGCCGCGGCTGTTGCCCTACCTGGGCTCCGGCGAGCTGACGCGCCGCTCTGGCGGGCGCGACAGCGTGATTGCGATCCACCAGGTCTTCGACACCGCCGACGGGCCGATGACACTCGGCCTGGGCAACGACGCGATCTGGCAACGTTTCTGGGCCGCCGTGGGGCAGCCCGGCTACGGCGTGTTGCCGGCCTACGCCAGCAACGCGCAGCGGCGCGAGAAGCGGTCCGAGATCGTCGAGGCCATCGCCGCCATCCTGCGCACCCGGCCCCGTGTGCACTGGCTGGCACTGCTGGGCCAAACCCGGGTGCCGGCCGGCCCGATCCACCGGCTGGACGAGGTGGCGCAAGACCCCGCGCTGCACGCCGCCGGCTTTGTCTACCAGGCCGACACACCGGCAGGGCCCCTCCCGCAGGTGGGCCTGGGCATCCGCTTCGACGGCCGTACCGAGGGCACGCAGGCGCCGCCGCCCCGGCTGGGCGCCCACACCGAGCAGGTGCTGGCCGCCTGGGCGGGCTGCGATGTGGCCCAGCTTGAACAACTGCGCACCCAGCGCGTCCTCCGAAACCACAGGAGCCGCCATGTCTTTGCCAACCGCCGCCTTTGAAGAAATCACCTACACCGAAGACGGCCCCATCGGCACGATCACGTTGAACCGGCCGCACGACGGCAACATGTTCACGCCGATCATGTGCCACGAGGTGCGCGACTGCATCAACGCGATCCGGCGCGAGACCCGCACCCGGGTCATCATGCTGACTGGCGCGGGCGACCGTTTCTTTTGCATTGGCGGCCGCAAGGAGGGCATGCAGGACACCCAGCTCTACGCTGGTGTGCTGCCCACGCTGGACATCTACGAGAGCATCGACCGCCTGCAAAAACCGGTGATCGCGATGGTCAACGGCTTTGCGGTGGGTGGTGGCAATGTGCTGCAGATGGTCTGCGACATCACCGTCGCCAAGGAAAGCGCAGTCTTCCGCCAGGCCGGCCCGATGATGGGCAGCTTTGACGCCGGCTACGGCACCTGGTACCTGGAAGACCTGGTGGGCAAGAAGCGGGCAAAGGAGATGTGGTACCGCAACCCCAAGCTCACCGCCCGCGAGGCGCTGGATTGGGGTTTGGTCAACCACGTGGTGGCCGATGCCGAGCTGGCAGCCTTCACCCGCAGAATAGCGCTGGAGATTGCCGACCGCGGCGCATTTGCGCTGGCCTCGGTGAAGGCGGCGTTCAACGCACGGCACGGCGGCGTTGGCGGCCTGTCGCGCATGGCGCACGACCTGCTGCTGCGCGGCTATCTGGACAGCGCCGAGCACGACGAGTTGGCCAAGGCCTTTGCCGAGCGCCGCAGCCCGGACAGTTCAACCTTCGGCCACTGATCAGCCCTACCCATCTGCGGGGCCCGCCGTGGCACACCTCCTCACCTTGCACGATCCTGCAGCGGCCAGGGAGCACTACCTGTCCGGCGTCTGGCAGACCGACACGCTGTACTCGCTGGCCCGACGCCATGCCATTGAATCTAGGTTGAACGTGGCAGCGCCTATGCGGTGCGCGACAGCGCGCGGCGCCTGGGCTGGAGCGCGCTGGTGGCCTGGGTGGATGCGCTGGCTGCTGATCTGCACCAGGCCGGGCTGCGCGTGCCGGTGACCGCGTATCGGTCTGGCTGTCCAACCGGCTGGAGTCCGTGGTCGTGCTGCTGGCCTGTTCGCGCAACGGCTATGTCTGCAATCCGTCGCTGCACCAGAACTACACCGTGGCCGAGATCGTTGCGCTGCTGGGCCGCATCGAGTGCCGTGCGCTGTTTGCGCAGCCGGGCTGGGGCGCCGATACCGCCACCGCAGACGTGTTAACGCTGGCGGCCGGCCTGGGCCCTGTCAAGCGCGTCTATGCGCTGCCACCGCTGCAAATGCCCGATGCCCGGTTGCCTGCAGGCAGCCACGCAATGCCGCAGGCCAACCAGCGGGCGGCGGCCATGGCGCCGCCGGCGAGCACGCAGGCCGACCAGATCGTCTGCCTGGCCTTTACCGGCGGCACCACCGGCACGCCCAAGGGCGTGATGCACAGCGACAACACGCTGCTGGCCAACGGCCGAGCGATGGTGGCCGATTGGGGCCAGGACCACGCCACCGTGCTGTTGACGCTCAGCCCGATGAGCCACCACATCGCCACCGTCGCGCTGGAACAGGTGCTGGTGGCCGGCTGCGAGCTGGTGATGTTCGACCCCACGGCCGGCGTAGCCGCCTACGACTGGATCACCACCACCGGTGCCACCTACGTGATGGGCGAGCCCACGCACGCGATGGACTTGCTGCACGACATGGACCGCCGCGGCGCCACGGCGCTGGGCGCGGTGAAGACCTTTTACATGGCCAGTGCGCCGATCCCCACCGAAACCGCACGCCGGCTGCTGGACATGGGCGCCAAACCGCAGAACGTCTACGGCATGACCGAGAACGGCTCGCACCAGTACACGCTGCCGGGCGACCGCGTCGAGGTGATCACCGGCACCTGCGGCAAGGCCTGCGCGGGCTACGAGATCCGCCTGTGGCAGCAGGAGAGCCCGGACCTGGAAGTCGAGCTTGGCCAGGTTGGCGAGATCGGCGGTAGAGGTGGTGTGCTGATGCTGGGCTACATCAACAACCAGGCCGCCACCGAGCATTCGTTCAACCGCAGCGGCTGGTTCTTGAGCGGCGACCTGGGCCGGTTCGATGCCGAGGGCAACCTGCACATCGTTGGCCGCAAGAAGGACTTGATCATCCGCGGCGGCCACAACATCCACCCGGCCCACATCGAGGAATACGCCCACCGCCATCCGGCGGTGAAGAAGGCCGCGGCCTTCGGCGTGGCCGATGAGCGGCTGGGCGAAAAGGTCTGCCTGGCCGTGATCTGCCGCGAGGCGACGCTGGACGCCCCGCTGGACCCACAAGCGCTGCTGAAGCACCTGGCCGCCGAGGGTTTGTCCAGGTTCGACATGCCCGAGTACTTCGCGGTGGTGGCCGAGTTTCCGCTGGCCGCCAGCGGCAAGATCCTCCAACGTGAGCCGATGGCGTGGGTCAGTGCCGAGCGCCTGCAACCACAACCGGTGCGCTACCGCGCCACCGAATCTTCGAACGCGACAACATGAGCGGCCCGTGATCGAACTGACCCGCGACGAAGAATTCGCCGTGCTGATGATCAGGCGGCCACAGGCGCTGAACGCGCTGAGCTTCGAGCTGATCGCCCGCATCGGCGAGTGCCTCCGCGAGGCCAGGCCGCGCAGCGCGAGGGTGCCGAACTGGGCCAGGCGGTGTTTGCGCTGCTCGACCGGTTGCCGATGCCGTCGGTGGCGCTGGTCAACGGCTTTGCCTTTGGCGGCGGCTGTGAGCTGGCGCTGGCCTGCACGCTGCGCCTGGCCTTGCCCAACGCCAAATTCGGCCTGCCGGAAGTCAAGCTCGGGCTGATCCCCGGCTACGGCGGCACACAGCGGCTGCCGCGGCTGGTCGGCCCCGGGCGGGCGCTGGAGATGGTGATGACCGGGCGCAGCGTCGGCGCCGATGAGGCGTTGGCGATCGGCTTGGTCAACCGCATCGTGCAAGCCCCCGGGCTGGCCGCCGCCAAGGCCTATGCCCGTGAGTTCTGTGGCCATGGCCAACGTGAGCTGCAGTTTGCCCGCGAGGCGGTGCAGCGGGCGATGGACCTGCCGCTGCACGAAGGCCTGCGCATGGAAGCCGACCTGTCCACGCTGGCCTACCGCACGGCGGATGCCGAGGAAGGCAAGTTGGCTTTTGTCGACAAGCGCAAGGCACGGTTCCGCGATGAATAGCGACCCCATGAAGCACCGAATGAAGGACCACCCCGCATGACCCGCGACTGCATCGGCGTCACCGGCGCCAGCCGCGGCATCGGCGCGGCCACCGCGCTGGCCTTGGCCGAGCAGGGCCGCCATGTGGCCTGTTTGTCGCGCTCCGGCGCTTTGCCGGCCTGCCCTGGCGCAGCGGCCGAGGTGGCGGCCCGTTGCCTGGGCGTGAAGGCCGACGTGACCGACCCGCCCACGCTGGCCACCGCCTTTGCCCAACTGGCCGGCGAGGGCTGGCGCATCACCGGTCTTGTCAACAACGCTGGCGTGCATTTGGATGCGCCTTCGGCCGAACTGCCGCTGGCGCAGTGGCACCAGGTGATGGACACCAACGCCACCTCGGTGCTCAGCGCCTGCCAGGCCGCCTACCCGCACCTGGTGGCGGCCGGCGGTGGTGTGATCGTCAACATCGGCTCGTTCTTCGACAAGCTGGGCGTCAAGCGCAATCTGGCCTATTGCGCCAGCAAGGCCGCGGTGGGTGCGATCACGCGCTGCCTGGCGGTGGAACGGGCGGCAAAGGGCATGCGCGTGATGAACGTGGCGCCAGGCTACATCCAGACCGACATGAACGCCGACGCGATGGCGCCCGGCGGACCGCTGCGTGCCTACCTGGACAAACGCATCCCCGGCCGCCAGCCCGGCACCGCTGCCGACGTGGGCGCGCTGGTGGCCTCGCTGTTCACCCCGGCCGGCGCCTTCCTGACTGGCGAAACCGTTTACATCGACGGCGGCCAGGGCATTGCGCACTGACCGCTGACCAAGAGCACAGCCATGAACCTGTTGGAGCGCCTGGACACCCGCGTGAGCCTCGTCGACGAGGAGCGCTTGCTGCTCGACAGCGTGCGTTGCCTGGCCCGTGAACACATCGCCCCGCGTGCCTAGCACCTCGACCGCACGGCTGAGTTCCCGTGGGACAACGTCAAGGCGATCAACGCGCTGGGCCTGAACGCGATGTTCATCCCCGAAGCCTATGGCGGCGCGACCATGTCGTACACGGCGTACCTGGCCTGCGTGCGCGAGATCAGCCAGGCCTGTGCCGCCACCGGCATCGTCTGGGCCACCGACTACCACGCCATCAAGCCGCTGATCGACTGGGGCGCCGAGGAACAAAAGCTACGCCTGCTGCCGCGCATTGCCGAAGGTGGCCCGGGCGCGCTGGCGATCACCGAGCCTGGCGCGGGGTCAGACGCTACCGGCATGCGCACGAGCTTTCGCGAGCACGGTGACGGCATCGTCGTCAACGGCGGCAAGACCGTCATCACCAACGGCGATGTGGCCGACCTGGTCCTGCTGTTTGGCAAGTGGGACGGTATCGCCGGTGCCAAGGAAAGCATCTCGGTGCTGGTGCTGGTGCTGGAGAAGGGCACACCGGGGCTGTCGGTGCTGCGGCTGGAAGACAAGATGGGCACGCGCGCGTCCAGCACCGCCACGCTGGCCTTCGACAACTGCCGCGTGCCGCGCGCCAACCTGCTGGGCCTGCCCGGCGACGGGCTGAAGATCCTGTTTGCATCGCTGAACAAGTCGCGGCCCAGCGTGGCAGCGCATGCGCTGGGCATTGCCCGTGCTGCATTCGAGGATGCAGGGGCCTACATCAACCAGCGCAAGCAATCGGGCCGCAAGATCCTGGAGTTCCAGGGCATCCAGTTCATGGTGGCCGACCTGGCGGTCGAACTGGCGCTGGTCGAGAACTGGCTGTGGACCGTGGGCGGCTGGGTTGACGCCGGGGCCACCGACTTTGGCATCGAGGCCTCGCTGCTGAAGATGCGTGCCAGCGACTTGGCGATACGCGCGGCCACCGATGCGGTGCAGTTGCTGGGCGGTTACGGCTACTGCAAGAACTACCGCGTCGAGCGGCTGATGCGCGACGCCAAGATCACGCAGATCTGGGAAGGCACGAATCAGGTCCACCGCCAGCTCATCGGCCGCAGTTTTCTTCAGCGACGAACCCACCGGGAGAGCCCATGAATCAGATCAAGACCATCGGTGTGGCCGGGGCCGGCACGATGGGCGCAGGCATCGCGATCGTCTGCGCCCGCGCCGGCTTCCGCACCCGGGCGTTCGACTTGAGCCCGCAGGCGATTGACCGTGCCCGCCAGCAGACCGGGGGCATTTTGAAGAAGAGCGTCGAGCGCGGCAAACTGGCGCCCGACAAGCTGCCTGAGATCGTGGGCCAGTGGCATGGCAGCAGCGACCTGGCCGACTTTGCCGATTGCGACCTGGTGATCGAGGCGGTGTTCGAGAGCCTGCCGGTCAAGCATGAGTTGTTCGGCAAGCTCGACAAAATTTGTGCATCACAAACGCTGTTTGCCAGCAACACCTCCACCCTCAGCATCACCGAGATCGCTGGCGGCTGCGGGCGGCCGGACCGCTTTGTCGGCATGCACTTCTGCTTGCTGGCGCAACTGATGAAGCTGGTGGAGATGTCGCCCGGCCTGAACACCAGCGACCAGACCTTTGCCGGCGCCTGGGCGCTGTGCGAGGCGCTGGGCCAGAAGCCGGTGCGCACCCAGGACACACCGGGCTTTGTGTTGAACTACTTCCTGATTCCGATCAACCTAGATTCCGCAGTTGGACGCGCCCGAGTGGGCCGCGATGCGTGAGCGTCTGCTGATCCCACCTTGACGGCCGCCAGGGCCATGGCCAGGATGACAGCCGCGGTGCGGCGCGCTCAACTGGGCCGCCAGCGGTGCGGCAGCAGTTCGTCGATGCGGTAGTTGGGATGGCCGTGGATGCGCGCGAGCACATCGCGCAGGTAGGCCCAGGGGTCCAGCCGGTTGAGCTTGGTCGACTACGCCGATAGCCGAACTATGCCGAGCGGTTCTGGAAGGATGCCTTGTCCGTCGAATTTGCAAGGCGCGAGCGGGGTTCGCTCCAGATTTATTCGGCATAGTTTTACCGCTTAAAGCGCGTCAAGAAAGCCGAGGACGTGATCGTCAGGGCGGAAGCGGAGTCGCTTGTGTTGCTTGTACGGCTCGAGCTTTGCCAGAGCTGCCTCCTTGAGGGCGAGGTGGGCATGAAGGTAGGTCTGTGTGGTTTCGATTGATTCATGGCCGAGCCACAAGGCAATCACCGAACAGTCGACGCCCGCCTGTAGGAGCTCCATTGCCGCGCTGTGCCTCAGGACGTGTGGTGACACTCGCTTGGACGCCAGCGATGGGCACGTCTTGCTGGCCACGCCCAGATGTTTGGCCAGCAGCGACTGGACGCTGTCAGCGCTGAGCTGGCCGCCGTGCAGGTTGGGGAACAAGGCGCTGGCGCCGTGCCGCACCGGCTCATTCACCCACGCCTGAAGCGCCATTCGGGCGTACCTTGTCAGTGGGGTACACCGCTCCTTGCGACCCTTGCCTACACACCGCACGTGCGCACCGGTGCCGAGATGAATGGAGTCCCTGCTCAAGCCGATCAGCTCTGAGAGGCGCAAGCCGGTCTGGGTTGCGAGCAGCAGCAATGTGTGATCGCGGCGGCCGAGCCATGTCGTCCGATCGGGCACGGCAAGGACTGCTTCAATCTCGGAACGCGTCAGGAAATGCACTTGACGCTTATCGTGCCGTTTGCTTGGTATCGCGAGCACGCGCTGGATAAGGGCGCTGTGCGCCGGC
>JANOBL010000415.1:0-5817 GCA_031411635.1 Betaproteobacteria bacterium | reverse complement strand
CAAAAAATCGACGACGTACTCGGCACCCCGGTACAGCTCGGTATGGCCCTTTTGGCGGCCAAAGCCCTTGACTTCGGTCACCGTCAGGCCTGAAACACCCACATCGGCCAGCGCCTCGCGCACCTCCTCCAGCTTGAAGGGCTTGATGATGGCGGTGATCTGTTTCATGGCGGGCTCCGGGGCAAGAGGGGGTCGGCTTCAATTTAAGCACGGAACTTCGAGGTGATGGGGTAGCGCCAATCCCTGCCAAAGGCCCGGTGCGTGATGCGGATGCCCACCGGTGACTGGCGCCGCTTGTACTCGTTGATCTTGATCAGCCGGGTCACACGCTCGACATCGGGCGCCGCAAAACCGGCGGCGACGATGTCGTCGATGGATTGGTCTTCTTCCATGTAGCGCGCCAGGATGGCGTCCAGCACCTCGTAGGGCGGCAGGCTGTCCTGGTCGGTCTGGTCCGGCCGCAACTCGGCCGACGGTGGCCGGGTGATGATGCGCTGGGGGATCACCGGCCCGATGCTGCCATCGGCGCGTTGCGTGGGTTGGCGGTTTTTCCACTCGCAGAGCCGGTAGACCAAGGTCTTGGCCACGTCCTTGATCACCGCAAAACCACCCGCCATGTCGCCGTACAGCGTGCAATAGCCAGTGGCCATTTCGCTTTTGTTGCCGGTGGTCAGCACGATAGAACCAAACTTGTTGGACAAGGCCATCAGCAAGGTGCCCCGGATGCGGGCCTGGATGTTCTCCTCGGTGGCGTCTTCGGCGCGGCCGACAAACTCGGCTGCCAGGCTGCCGCGGAAGGCCTCGAACATCGGCAGGATCGAGATTTCGTCGTAGCGCACGCCCAGCCGGGCCGCCATGTCGCGTGCATCGATCCATGAGATGTCGGCGGTGTAGGGCGACGGCATCATCACGGTGCGCACCCGGTCCGCGCCCAGCGCGTCCACCGCAATCGCCAGCACCAGCGCAGAGTCCACGCCACCAGACAGGCCGATGATGATGCTGGGAAAGCCGTTTTTGCCGAGGTAGTCGCGCACGCCGGTCACCAGCGCGGCCCAGGCCTGGGCTTCCAGCTCCGGCACCGGCAGCACCTCACCGGTCATGCTGCCGTCCGGATGCCAATCGACCAGCACCAGGCCTTCTTCAAAACTGGCGCCGCGCGCGGCCACCCGGCCTTGCGCATCCAACGCAAACGAGGCGCCATCAAACACCACCTCGTCCTGGCCGCCCACCAGGTGGGCGTACAGCAGCGGCAGGCCGGTGGACTGCACCCGCTGCACCATTCGGGCTTCACGCTCGCCCCCCTTGTCCAGGTGAAACGGCGAGGCGTTGAGCACACACAGGGCTTGCGCGCCGGCCGCCTGCGCGGCTTGCGCCGGCTCGTCAAACCAGGCGTCTTCGCAGATCAGCAGGCCAAAGCGCCGGCCGCCGGCATCGAACACCACCGCGCCCTGTCCCGCATCCCGGCCTGAGGCAAAGTAGCGCCGCTCATCAAACACCTGGTAGTTGGGCAATTCACGCTTGCAGTAGGTGGCCTGCACCGCACCACTTACCAGCACCGACGCTGCGTTGAAGCGCTGCTGCACCGCATGCGAGCGCGAGCGCACATCACCCCGATCACCAAACTGATGCGGATGGCCCACCACCACGGTCAGGCCGGTCAGCGGCGCCAGTGCCAAGGCCAGGTCAGCCAGCGCGGTGACGCAGGCCTGCATGAACGCCGGCCGCAGCAGCAAGTCTTCGGGCGGATAGCCGGTGAGCGCCAACTCGGGCGCCACCAGCAGGCTGGCACCGGCGGCATGGGCCTTGCGGGCCCAATCCACAATGCGCTGCACATTGCCGGCCAGATCGCCGACCGTGGCGTTGAACTGGGCCAGTGCGATGCGCACCGGCGCCGCAGTTTGTGGCTGAACAGGAGTTGACATACGGTGATCGATCAAAGCCACAGCAAGAACACTGCCAACGATGTTATCCGGGTCCATGACGACCCCAATGCGATTGCCGGCCCGGCCTGGAATGCCTTGCTGGCGCAGCAGGCCCGGCCCACGCCTTTCATGCGTTGGGATTATTTGGTGGCCTTGCACAACTCCGGCAGCGCGGTGGCGCGCACCGGGTGGTCGCCGCGCTTCGTCACGGTGCTGCGCGGCGGGCAACTGGTGGCGGCCGCGCCGGCCTACCTGAAAAGCCACTCCTACGGCGAATACGTATTTGACTGGGCCTGGGCCGATGCCTACCAGCGCCACGGCCTGCCCTACTACCCCAAGCTGCTGGTGGCGGTGCCGTTTACCCCCGTGCCGGGCAGCCGGTTGCTGGCGATTGACGAGCCGGCGCGGCGCAGCCTGCTGGCCGGGCTGGCCGAGGTGGCGCGGCGAGAAGAGGCGTCATCGATCCACCTGCTGTTTCACGACGAGGCTGACGCGCCGGTGATCGCAGCCCGGCAGTGGCTGGTGCGGCGGGGGGTGCAGTTTCACTGGACCCAGAACCCCACCGCGGCGTGGCCTGACTTTGCCGCGTTCCTGGCCAGCCTGCAGCGCGAGAAGCGCAAAAAAATCTTGCAGGAGCGGCGCAAGGTGGCCGAGGCCGGCATCGGCTTCACGGTGCACCAGGGCCCTGAGATCGATCCGTCGCTATGGCGGTTTTTTCACCACTGCTACACGCTGACCTACCGCGCTCACGGTTCCACACCCTACCTGACGCCGGCTTTTTTTGCGGCCATGGCCCAGACCATGCCCGAGCACTGGCTGATGTTTGTGGCCCGGCGTGATGGTGAGCCTATCGGCGCATCGCTGGTGGCGATTGACCCAGCCCAGGGCCAGGCCTATGGGCGTTATTGGGGCTGCACCGAGTACCTGCCCTGCCTGCACTTCGAAGCCTGCTACTACCAGCCGCTGCAGTGGTGCATCAACAATGGCTACCAGCGCTTTGAGGGTGGTGCGCAGGGTGAGCACAAGATGGCGCGTGGTCTGCTGCCGGTGGGCACGCGCTCGGCACACTGGCTGGCGCACCCCGAGTTCTCACGCGCGGTGCAGGATTTTTTGCAGCGCGAGGGCCAGGGTGTGGCCTCGTACGTGGACGAGCTGCGCGAGCACAGCCCGTTCAAATCGGACAGCAAGGCGCTGTAGCCGGGCTGGCCCGGCCGGCCTGGTGGGCATCAGCCTTTGGTGCGTGCCGCTTCGAAGTTGGCAATGCCGGTGATGATTTCCTGCTTGGCGCCGTCCACGCCCTCCCAGCCCATCACCTTGACCCACTTGCCTTCTTCCAGATCCTTGTAATGCTCGAAGAAATGCTGGATCGTGCGCAGCCGCAGCGGGTTCAGGTCTTCGGGCTTTTTCCACTGGCTGTAGATCGACAACACCTTGTCGATCGGCACCGCCAGCAGCTTGTTGTCGCCACCGGCCTCGTCTTCCATCTTCATCATGCCAAGGGCCCGGCAGGTGACCACCACGCCAGGGATCAGCGGCACCGGGGTGATCACCAGCACGTCCACCGGATCCCCGTCATCGGACAAGGTGTTGGGGATGTAGCCGTAGTTGCACGGGTAGTGCATGGCCGTGCTCATGAACCGGTCGACAAACAAGGCGCCGGTCTCGTGGTCCACCTCGTACTTGATCGGGTCGGCATTCATCGGGATCTCGATGATCACGTTGAACTCTTCGGGCGCCTTGGCGCCGGGCGTCACGTTGTGCAGGCTCATGGAAGGCTCGGTGGAAGAAGGAAGCCGCATTCTACGAACCGCGCTTGCCGGGGCCTGACGCGGTGCGGACGAACCGCAGGAAAACACCGTGCCGGGGTGGCTGGGCTTTTCACTTACAGTCCACCCGCGATTGCCGGACCCGGCTGCCCCCATGGCACGCGGGTTGCACAACAAGATGGCGGCGCGTTTTTCACAGGGCTGGAACCCAGAGGAAGGAGATACCTTGATTTCGACGAACATGGCGCTCTACATCGCGCTTGCTTGCGGCTTGGCTGCCGTGCTTTATGGTTTTGTCCAGCGGAGCTGGATCCTGAAGCAGGATGCGGGCAATGCCCGCATGCAAGAGATCGCGGGCGCCATCCAGCAGGGGGCTGCCGCCTACCTGGCGCGGCAGTACCGCACCATCGCCATCGTCGGCGTGGTGCTGGCGGTATTGATCGGGGTGTTTCTTGATCTCACCACGGCGGTGGGTTTTGTGCTGGGCGCGGTGCTGTCGGGCGCCTGCGGCTTCATCGGCATGAACGTCTCGGTCAAGGCCAATGTGCGCACCGCGCAGGCCGCCACGCGCGGCATCGGCCCGGCGCTGGACGTGGCCTTCAAGGGCGGCGCCATCACCGGCATGCTGGTGGTGGGCCTGGGCCTGCTGGGCGTGGCATCTTCTTTTTGTTCATCACCGGCAACGGCAACATCACGCCGGACAAAAACCTGGCGGCGGTGCTCAAGCCGCTGCTGGGCTTTGCGTTTGGCTCGTCGCTGATCTCGATCTTTGCGCGGCTGGGCGGCGGCATCTTCACCAAGGGTGCCGATGTGGGCGCCGACCTGGTGGGCAAGGTCGAAGCCGGCATCCCCGAGGACGACCCCCGCAACCCGGCGGTGATTGCCGACAACGTGGGCGACAACGTGGGCGATTGCGCCGGCATGGCGGCCGATTTGTTCGAGACCTATGCCGTCACCTTGATCGCCACGATGGCGCTGGGTGCGCTGGTGGTGGGCTCGGCGCCGATGGCGGCGGTGATCTATCCGCTGCTGCTGGGCGGGGTGTCGATCATCGCGTCGATCATCGGCTGCGGTTTTGTCAAGGCCAGCCCCGGCATGAAAAACGTGATGCCGGCGCTGTACAAAGGCCTGGCGGTGGCGGGTGTGTTGTCGCTGATCGCGTTTTACTTCGTCACCAGCGCGGTGATGCCCAACGATGCGCTGGGTGCCGGCACGCAGATGCGCTTGTTCGGCGCCTGCGCCGTGGGCCTGGTGCTCACCGCCGCACTGGTGTGGATCACCGAGTACTACACCGGCACGCAATACCCGCCGGTCAAGCACATCGCACAGGCCTCCACCACCGGCCACGGCACCAACATCATCGCCGGCCTGGGGGTGTCGATGCGCTCCACTGCCTGGCCGGTGCTGATGGTCTGCGCGGCCATCCTGGTTTCTTACTCACTCGGTGGCCTGTACGGCATCGCGATTGCCGCCACCTCGATGCTGAGCATGGCCGGCATCGTGGTGGCGCTGGACGCCTACGGCCCGATCACCGACAACGCCGGTGGCATTGCCGAGATGGCCGAGTTGCCCAAAAGCGTGCGTGACGTGACCGACCCGCTGGACGCCGTGGGCAATACCACCAAGGCCGTGACCAAGGGTTATGCGATCGGCTCGGCCGGCCTGGCCGCGCTGGTGCTGTTTGCCGACTACACCCACTCGCTGGAGGGCCGCGGCATGAGCGTGGCCTTCGACCTGAGCGACCCGAAGGTGATCGTCGGCCTGTTCATCGGTGGCCTGATCCCCTATTTGTTTGGCGCGATGGCGATGGAGGCGGTGGGCCGCGCCGCCGGTTCGGTGGTGGTGGAGGTGCGGCGCCAGTTTGCCGACGGCCAGATCATGGCCGGCAAGCGCAAGCCCGACTACAGCGCGGCGGTGGACATGCTGACCAGCGCGGCGATCAAGGAGATGATCGTGCCGTCGCTGCTGCCGGTGGTGGTGCCTATCGTGGTCGGCCTGACCCTGGGCGCAGCGGCACTGGGTGGTTTGCTGATGGGTACCATCGTCACCGGCCTGTTTGTGGCGATCAGCATGTGCACCGGCGGCGGCGCCTGGGACAACGCTAAGAAATACATCGAGGACGGCCACTT
>JANOBL010000414.1:0-9495 GCA_031411635.1 Betaproteobacteria bacterium | reverse complement strand
GTGCCCGACAACGCCACGCTGGCCACGCTGGCCAGGTTGGCGCTGAAGCTCGCACTCGTGCCGCCCGCCGTCTTGACGCTGATCGCGCCGAACACCCCGTCGCTCAGCGGCACGCTCACCCGCGCATAGCCGTTGCTGATGTTGATGCCCAACGCCGCGTCGAAGCGATTGAACACGTCCGGCCCGGTGTTGGTGCCCGCGTCAAGTACCGTGGCCGAACCAAACCGGTACTCCGAGTTGCCTCCCTCGACAAACCCCGTGCCCGATATCAGGACCTGCGCGCTGCTGCCGTCGGCCGATACCGACTCCACCTGGATGCCCTGGACGGTGGACACGATCTGCAGCGGGAACGTGCCGTCGGCAAAGTTGGTGATTACCACACCGACCTGCGAGAAGACCACCGCGTCGCCGGTAACCGCGTTCATCGGCACATTGAAGTAGGCGATGCCACGCGCCGTATCGGTGCGGAAAACGTTGACCGTGCTGATGCCAGCCGTGCCGTTGGAATCGACGACCCTGAAGCTTGCACGCGCGGTGGCCGGATCGAACGGCACCGCGATACCGATCTGCTGGCCGGGATTGGCCGATGGCGCCAGCGCGCTGTCGGGCACACCGCTGACGGCCCTGACATCGCTGGCCGGGCGGATGCTGAAGTGGCGCACGATGGGTGCGGCCAGCGCATTGCCGGCACGGTCGGCAACGGCCGTTGGGCTGATGCGCAACTCGTAGTCGCCCGGTGCCAAAAAGCCCACCGGCAGGATAGCCACCGATTGGCCGAAGGCACGGAAGTTGATCGTCACATCGACGCTGACATCGTCGGCGGTGCCGAACAGGCCATCGGCGCCAGCGCGTTGCAGCGAGACCGCGGCCGGCGTGAGTTTGCTGGTGTCGAGCGGCTCGTCGAAGCCCAGGTCGATGGACCTGACAAAGAAGCGCCGCGCGCCTTCGTCAACACTGGCCGACACCAGCTTGGGCGCAAAGGTATCGGGCACCACGGTCAGGATGACCGGGGCCGACAGCGTGACGTTGCCGCCGGTGTCGGTGGCACGCACCTGCAGGCTGAGCTGGTTGCCACCCGAGGCAATCGTCGGCGCCTGGGCAAACAGCTCAAACGGATAGGCCACATCGTTGGAAACCACCTGGCCGTTGACCAGCAGCTCGACATTGCGCACCTGCACGTCGTCGCTGATGGTGGGCAGCACACGCACGCTGCGGCCCTCCAGCACCTGCACGCCCGGCGTGGCCGGATCGGCGTCGATCGCCGAGACCGAGACACTGACGGTGGGCGCCAGACCCTGGGTGTCAAAGCCGATGTAGTTGACCACCTGCAAACCGCCCGTGCCGTCGGCAACAAAGGCCAGGCCATCGGCCAGCGCCAGGTCCTTGGGCACTTGCGGCAGGTTGATGCGGGTGATCAGGTTGCCGGTGTTGGCGGGGTCGTTGCTGCTGAACAGATCGACCGACTTGAAGCCACCAAAGACAAAACTGCTGCTGCCCACCGCCACCGCCAGGCCGGAGCCATTGAGCGCGATCGCGGTGCCGGCAACGCTGTTGTTATCCACGCCGGACAGCAGCGCCAGGTGGGCCGTGTCCGACACATTGACCGTGACATAACCGCCCGTGGCGCCCGTGCCGGCGCCGACATAGGCCACGCCGTCGGCCACAAAGAGCTTGCCACCACCGGCTGGCAAGCCCAGCGAGCCCAGCGGCGTGAGTGCATCGCCGCTGATGCCGAAGGCGCGCAGCGCATTGGTGTTGTCCACCGTGAACAGCGTGTTGCCATCGATCGCCAGATCAACCAGCAGGCCGCCGCCCAGCGCCTGCAGGTCCAGCGTGCTGCGCAGATCGCCGGTGTTCAAGTCCACCGTGGCAACGCCGCTGCCAACGGCCACATAGGCGACGCCATCACGCACCTGCACCCGGGTAACCGGGCTGCCGAAGGCCACGGTCTGCACCAGCACCGGCGCCGACGGGTTGCTGATATCGACGATGTGCAGGCCGGCCTCGTTGCCGGCCACCACCGCCAAGTTGCGCACCGTGTCCACCGCCACATCGGTGTTGTTGCCCGGCAGGTCCAGCTCGGCCAGCACACGCGGCTGGGTGAACTGCGATGCATCAACGATGGCCAGGCCCCGGCTGCCGGTGGCCACCAGCGCAGTGAGGCTGGAACTGCCGTCGTTGGCACCGATCACGGCCACTGCCTCGGCCGTGCCTTGCAGCGCTGCAGCGCCGACCACCCCGATGGGGATGCCCAAGCCGCCCAGCGCATCCAGGCCCTGCTGGATCTCGGTGAAATCGTCGAGACCGTCCTTGTCGGTGTCTTTCTTGACCTGGTTGCTGCCGATCGCAAATTCGATGTCGTCGGGCAGGCCGTCAAAATCAGAATCCTTGGTCGTGCTGGCCCTGAACACCAGCGACGACGTGAGGTCGGTGCCCTTGCCTGCCACCGCCGTGGTGCCGTAGCCATGGGCCACCAGGCCGGTGGCCGGATCGAAGATCGCCGTGTGGTACGGCAGGCTGGCACCCAGGAAGAAGCTGAAGCCGCCCGCGTTGTCACTGACCGTGCGCAGCGCCTGAACCCCGGGCAGGTCGGGGTTTTCGATCGCGACAAAGTCGTTGCCCCACTGGGCGGTGGGCAGCGCGGCCAGACCAGTGCCGACCACGCCGACATGGATGGCGCCGCTGGGATCGTTGCTGACGATCGTGAACGTGCCGCGCTGCAGGCCCAGGTTGTTGGGATCAAACGACGCGCCAAAGCCGAAATGCTCACCACGCTGCAGCACGATCGGGTGGGCCCCGATGTCCAGCGGCACACCGGTGGGCGCAAAGACGCCGGCCCCCGCCGCCGCGAAGATGCTGGTGATGACCAAGGGCTGGTCGCCGAGGTTTTCGACCAGGAAGACGTTGTCGAGCTGGGCACTGCCGGCGGTTGCCAGCACACCACCCAGGTTGTTGTTGCGCAGCGTGACGCTGGCCTTGGCCGTTGCGGCAATCGCCGTGCCGTTCAGGTCCAGCTTGAACTGCGGCACCGTGCCCGAGTCCGACGTGATGCGCAACTCGTTGGCCAGGTTACCCAGCGTGCTGGGGTCGAAGCGCAGTGTCAACGGCGCCGACTGGCCCGGGTCCAGCGTGATACCGGCCAGGCTGTTGCCAAGCAGGCTGAAAGCGTTGGCATTGGCCAGCGACAGGCTTTGCAAATGCAGCGGCGCCACCCCTTCGTTGACCACCTGCACGGTGATGTCGATGAACTTGGCGCCGACGCCGTCGGCCGCCACGGTGCCAAAGCCGAGGGAGGCATCATCAGCGCCGAAGTAGCCCTGCGCGTCGGTCCTGAGCACGATCTCGGGCGTGGTCAGCGGCGTGGTGCTGACGTCGCGCCGGCCGTCCTGGTCCATGCGGCCGTTGCGCAGGTTGAAGGCGTTGCGGTACACGTTCAGCCCCGCCTGGAGCTGGCCGACGCCGCTGGGGGCCACGCCGGTGGCGGCGCGCAAGATGGCCGCGGTCTCGGCCTCGAACTTCAGGTCCTTGTCGGTCGGCTGGCCGTTGGACATGATGTCGAACGGATAAGCGTTGTTGTCGGCACGCACCTGCGCAGTGCCGCCGCCGGCGCGCACGCCACCGCCTTCGTTGCTGAAATAGCCCTCGTTCAGGCCCAGCGTGTGGCCCAGCTCGTGGCTGACGGTGTTGGCAATGAACTGCGCAAACGAGGTGCCGGCATCGCTGAAGTTGGTGTTGATGCCGACCGCGAACTCGCCGGTGCCGTCATAACGGCCGTTGAGGTATTGCGCCATCGCCCAGGCCTCGGCCGCCTCGGACAGCTCGAGCGTGAACTTGGTGCCGGTCTTCGGATCGGTGCGGTCGAAGGTACCGATGATCGATCTGAGCTTGGCCAGGTCCTCGTCGCGCGGCGAGACGCCGCCGTAGTTGACGTTGCTGTCCTTCCACGTCATCTTGACATCGGCACCGGCGTCGGCGGCCTGGATCACCACCGCGTTGCCAAGGAATGCGAAGTCCTTCTTGACCTCGGCGAACAAGTCCAGCGCTTCCAGCGCAACCTTGGCCGCCATCAGCACGCTGGTGACGGCCGAGAAGCTGTCGTCCACGGTGCCGGCGGCGCCGTCGGCGCCGACGCCACGGTCGCTGGGCATGAAACCGGCGAACAAGGTCTTGAAACGCTGCGAGGCAACGAGGTAGTCGGTGCCCGCCACCGCCGCCGCAGAGATCGTGAACTTGTGCCGGTCGTCGCTGCCCGCAAAGCCGTATTCGCTGGCGTTGTCCACCGTTCCGTCGGCGTCGTCGTCGATGCCGGCCTTGCCGGCCTTGCCGTCGGCGCCCGGCGTCAGCGTGTCAACCGGCCCGGTCTGGCCCAGGTAGTTGTAGATCGTCGTGAGCTTGTCGTCGCTGCCTGCAAAGCCGTATTCGCTGGCGTCGTCAACCACGCCGTCACCGTCGTCGTCAACGCCGGTAACGCCGGGCTGGTTGTCGGCGCCCGCAAACAGCACGTCACGCACGCCGTCCGTCAGCACCCGTGTCAGCTCGGTCTGGTACTCGGCCAGG
This sequence comes from Betaproteobacteria bacterium, assembly GCA_031411635.1. Lineage (GTDB taxonomy): Bacteria > Pseudomonadota > Gammaproteobacteria > Burkholderiales > Burkholderiaceae_C > Pseudaquabacterium. Next base: position 4,938 of record JANOBL010000414.1, on the reverse strand, counting down.
TTGGTGGACAGAATCGTCGGCCGGTCGGCCTTCAGGATCGACGTCAGCTCACCAACCTTGCCACCATCCGCCAGCTTGGGATCGTTGACCTTGATCGTGATCTTGTCGTTGTAGGTCTTGGTGTCGGTCGGGTCGGCGTTCCACAGCAAGAGTCGCTCGCCGCCGCCGGGGTCAGCCACTTTGAAAGGCGCTGCCGCGCTGTAGTCGGTGGTGACCGAATTGGGCAGATGCGCATCGACGAATTTGTCGCGCGTGAAGCCGCCCGCGCCGTCGTTCAGCGTGCGCAGGAAGGCCGCCGTATCGCCCAGCTTGTCCTTGGCCTTGTCGGCGTCGATCACGTCCACCCAGCGGTACTGGTAGTAGGTGTAGATGTCGCGGGTGCGGTCGCCGTTGGCTTTTTGCTCGATCACGGTGATCTTGATCTTCGCGCCGTAAAGCTGGTCGTGGATCAAGGCCTGGAAGCCTTTGGGCCCGAAGATCTCGGCATAGGTCTTGGCGGTGAAACCAAACACCTTCTTGTCGCCGGTGCCGGGTGACAAGGTGAACGAATAACCGGTCAGCGCAACCGCGTTGGCATCGGTGAGTTTCTTGGCAAAGTCGCCCAGCGGCCCGTCGATCTCGATCGTGACATTGATGAACGGCTCTTGCGGCCCGGCCTTGTCGTGCGGTGGCACCTCGCAGCCCGGGATCGGCGGCAGCGGTGGCACGGCCGGGTTGTGCGGCGGTGCGATCCAGGTCCATTCAGGCCTTGTGACGGTGCCGGTGCCGTTGTCGCCAGTGGCAAAGTCGAGCTTGATCGGATCGTGCACCGTCAGCTTTTCATCGGCGGCCGGCGGCGTGGGGGCCGGCGGCGGCCCACCTGCGCCACCGCAGCCACCCGGGGGCGTCAGGCCATGCCAGCCCGGCGCCTTGATGCCGGAGTCCGGGTCAGAGACCACCGTCAGCCCATCGGCCGACACGGTGGCCGTGCCATTGATCACCAGCATGCCGGTGGTGTGGTCAAAGCTCAGGATGGCCAGCTTTTCACCCGGCGCCGAGTTGAAGACGTTGGGGAACGTGATCTGCACCGGCTCGGCGAAGGTCGAGACGCCGGGCGCCTGGATCGTGATGTCGAAGGTGTGCTGCAGCACACCCGGCGGCAGCATGTCCCTGACCAGTTCGGGCGGCACCGTGGAGATGCCGATCTGCACATTGCTCAGTGCCTGGCCGTCGGCGCCCACGGCGCTGCCCGGGTTGATCGTCAGCGTCAATGATTGGCGCTGTTGTTCGGTGAGCTGCGATGCGGATACCGCATCCACGGTGATCGTGGTGGGCACGCTGTTGCTCACCGCCTGCAGTGAGCTGGTCTGCACCCGCGGCAAATAAACCTCTTTGCGGTCGGCATTGGCCAGCCGCTCTTCCACCGTACCCATGCTGCCCATCACCGTGTTGGTGATGCCTGGCTGCAGCTCGGCATCCATCACCATCTCGGGGAAGAAGATGCCGCTGGGTGCGTTGGTGGCGGTGCGGCCGTCGACGGCCAGCTTGACGTTGCCGGACGGCAGGTCGGTCAGCTCAAAATTGCCGTTGGCGTCGGTGTAGACGAACTGGTCTTCGCGGCCCAGGATGTAAACCTTGGCATGGGCGATCGGCAGTTGGAACACATCGTCGGCGGTGTGGATGATGCCGTCCGGCCCGCGCCGGATGTCGTCGAAAGTCATCGGCTTCAGGTCGGGACCCGGATCCACCACCTTGCCGACGATCCTGGTGCCGGCCACCGTGGTCAGGCTGACGGTGGTGAAGCTGACGCTGAACATGCCACCCGCCGCGCCGCTGTTGTCGGCGTCCAGGAAGGCGCCGTCGGCCAGGGCGCGGATCTTCGAGCCGTCCACATGCACGGTGATTTCGGCCCCACCCGGCATCGCCTCGGTAAAGAACAGCCAGGCAAAGCTGCCGTCGGCTGCCGGCACGATGGTGGCCGCCAGCTTGCTGCCGTCTGGCCCGGTGGCGTACAGGCTGTTGGCAGTGAGCGTGCTGGCGTTGACCGCCCGCGAGAACTTGATCTGCGGCCGCTGCGTGACGCCAACGTCTTCGCTGCCATTGCTGGGCGTGATGTTGATCAGCGTGAAGGTGGGCAAGGCATCCACCTTGACCGTGCGCGTCAGCGTGCCGGTATTGCCGGCGGCATCGCGTGCACTGATCACCAGCGCATGGTCGCCCACCGCCAGCGCGCTGAAGTTGAAGGCGCTGTCAAACGCGCCGTTGCTGCTATCGAACGCCAGGTTGAACTGGGTGCCACCATCCACCCGGTAGCTGAGCTGGGTCAGCGTGCTGCCGGTGGCATTGGCGGTGCCGGCCAATCGGCTGCCACTGGCCAGGGTGTCGCCATTGGCCAGGCTGGCCAGGCTGAGCACCGGCGCGCGGGTATCGAGGATGAAGCTGGCTTCCAGCGCGGCGCTGGCATTGCCGGCCACGTCGGTGGCCACGATGCTGTAGCTGTGCGCAGCATCGGCCGAGCCATCCAGCGCCAGCGCGGTGGTGAAGCTGAAGTGGCCGCTGCCGTCCAGCACCAGGTTTTGCGCCGCGCCGCCGTCGATGCGGATCTGCGCGCTCGCCACGCCGGACAGGTTGTCCAGCACCTGGCCGGTGATCACCAGGTTGGTATTGATCGCGGCCGGCGTGGTGTTGACCACCACCTTGGGCGCCTGCACGTCCTGCGTCAGCGCAAACTTGGCCAGCACGGCTTGCGCCACCTGCTGGCCCATGGTCTTGCCGGCCAGGTTGTCCGACATCGTGTGGATGCCGCCGTAAATGCGGCTCATGCCGGCTTCTTCGGCCGCCTGGCCGAAACTGGTGAAGTTGCGCACCACGTTGGGCAGCGTGGGCGAGGTGGTGGAGAACGCGGTGTTGTCGCCAAAGGTGGCGGCCAGGATGCCGGCCGCCGCGGCGCTGAAGGTGGAGTGCCCCGAGACATAACTGGGGTGCGGCGGCGTGATCAGCAGCGGCGTCCAGTTCGGGTCGGCCGTGGTGGCGTCGTTGCCGTCCAGGTCGGCGTCCTGGATCGCGGTGACCGGGCGCCAGAAGTCGTAGGTGTATTTGGTGTCCCAGGCGGCAATCGCCGCATCGGCCAGCGCCACGTTGAGTTGCGCCATCAGCCGTGCATTGGCGCTCAGTGAATTGCCCTGGGCGGCCGCCACCTGGGTGGCGATCAGGTCCCAGTGGCCAGGGGGCGTGTAGCTGCCGCCGCCATCGGCCCAGAAGTGCGCCTGCTGGGTTTGGTCGGCCGTGCGGGTGCTGCCGGTGGCGCTGCCCAGGCTTTCTACCTGGTTCAGCTCGGCCGCGTACTGCACTGAATCCAGTGCGGGTGGTGCCGGTGCACGCAGCGCGTCGGCCGAGCCCAGCGCAAACGGCGTCACCTGGGCCCACTGCGGGTCTTGCGCCACCGAGTACAGCGGCTCGACCGGGCGCCACTTGCCAATCGCGGTGCTGCCGTCGTCGGGCACGAAGTTGAGGTATCCATCGCTGGCACGGATGGCTATCACCGCGCGCGCAATGCTGTCGCCCAGCGCGATGCCGGCGGTCTTGGCCGCGCCGTCGGCAACCACCGCCAGGCTGGTGGCCAGTGAAGCATCCAACTTGGCGCGCTGGCCGGGGTACAGCGCGTACAGCACCCGGTAGGCGGCCTGCGCTGCCGCAGCCTGCGCATCCACACTGCCGGTGACGGCCCGCTGCACCAGGAAGGCCGGTGTGCCCTGGATCGCCGCCAGCGCGTCATACACCGCGATGCTTTGCACCGCCAGCACGCGGGTGGCCACGGTTGGATTGCTCACATCGAGCTGGATCGCTTTGAGCGCGATGTTGATCCAGTCCAGCACCGCATCGCTCTGGCTGGCCTGCACCCGGCTCAGCGTGCGGGTGACGGTCTGGCTGTTGCCGGCGGCGTCGCTGATCTTCAGCGTGATGCTGTTGGCGCCGCTGGCCAGCGCCACGCCGGGCAACTGGAAGCTGCCGGCGCCGCTGGCGGTGCTGGCCAGGCCCTGGGCCATCAGCGTGATGGTGGAGCCGGCCTCGGCTGTGCCACGAAGCGAGACGATGGCCGACGCGGTTTGGCTGTCGTCGCCATTCAGCGCATCGGTGCTGGCGATGCCAAAGCTGGCGCCGCTGGGGGCTTGCCGGTCCAGCGTGAAGTTGATGTCCAGCGCGGTACTGCTGTTGCCAGCGGCGTCGCGGGCGATCAGGCGCAGCGTGTGGGCACCGTCGGCCAGGCTGCTGCCGGCCAGGCTGTCCAGCACTGCCATCGACAGTGTGAAGCTGCCGTCGGCCTGCAGCAGGCTGGCCAGGTTGCTGAAGCTGGGGTTGGCCCCGGTGGGGTCCAGTGCGGCCAGCAACTCGGTCACGCCGGTGTTGTCGACGGCCTTGCCGGTGATCGTGGCATCGCTGCTGATGCCGTCCTGGCTGGACAGGCCGGTGTCGTTTTGCAGCGCCGCGGTCAGCGTGGGCGGTGTGGTGTCGACGCCGGTGGCGGCTTCGCGCACGACGGTCAGGCTGGCAACGGCGGTATTGCCGGCGGCGTCGGCCGCCGTCAGCTCGAAGTTGTTGTCGCCCAGCACCAGCGCAATGCCGGCCAGGCTGAAGCTGCCGCTGGCGGCGGCGGTGGTGCTGCCCAGCACGCTGCTGCTGCCGGCGCGGCGCAGCGTGAGCACGCTGCCCACATCGGCCTGGCCCAGCAGCGTCACCGGGTTGGTGGTGGTGTGGTTGTCGCCCAGCGCACCGGTGTCGCTGCCGGCATCCAGGCCGAAGCTGGGCACCGACGGTGCCTGGCTGTCCAGCGTGAAGTTGAGGTCGATCGTGCTGCTGTTGCCGGCGGCATCCTTGGCCACCAGGCGCAGGCTGTGCGCGCCTTGCGCCAGCGTGCCGCCAGCGGCCAGCCCATCGAGCTGGGCCCGGCTGAGCGTGAAC
>JANOBL010000413.1:0-5516 GCA_031411635.1 Betaproteobacteria bacterium | reverse complement strand
TGGAGCCGGGCCTTCCTCAACGCGGTAAATGAAAAAGCCCGAGACGGATCTGCCGCTCGGGCTCCTGGCTCAGACCAGTTGGTCAGCCTGCCTGCAACTGCCCAGGCATCAGCCCGGGCGCTTCATCTGGCAGCTTGTCGGCGTGCTGGAGACGTAGTTGGGGTATTCCTTCAGCGGCACCATGGTCATGCCGGTGTTCTCCGGGCTGTACGGGTACTTGGCGCTGGCCTTGTCCCACACCGACATGTACAGCTTCTGCTGCAGTTGGTGGTCGGACTTGCGCATCTCGACCTCGCCGTTGAAGCTGTCGACCTTGATGCCTTCCAGGGCCAGCGCCACCTTGACCGGATCGGTGGACTTGGCCTGGGCCATGGCATGGCTCAACAGATTGAAGGCATGGTGCACCGCATGGGTGTAGTAGTCGTCGTTGAACTTGGCCTTGAAGTCGTTGCTCACCTTGCCCAGCTCGCCCGGCATATTGCTGTGCGAGTAGGCCACCACATACACCCGGCCGGCGGCGCCCGCGCCCAGCGCGGTGGGTGTGCCCGTGACGCCGGCGTAGTAGGTGAGGAAGCGCACGTTCAGGCCGGCGTCGTTGGCGGCCTTGATCAGCAGCGTCAGGTCCGAGCCCCAATTGCCGGTGAGAACGGTATCAGCGCCCGAGGCCTTGATCTTGGCCACATAGGGTGCAAAGTCGCGCACACTGGCCAGCGGGTGCAGGTCATCGCCGACAAACTGCACATCGGGCCGCTTGCGCGGCATGATCTCCTTGGCAAACCGGCTCACCTGCTGGCCATGCGCGTAGTTCTGGTTGATCAAATAAACCTTCTTGATGTCGGCCTGGTCTTTCATCCAGGTGGTCAGCGCCTCCATCTTCATCGAGGTGTCGGCATCCAGCCGAAAGTGCCAGTAGCTGCACTTGCTGTTGGTCAGGTCCGGGTCCACCGCTGCGTAGTTGAGGTAGACCGCCTCCTTGCCCGGGTTGCGCTCGTTGTGCTTTTGCACCGCGTCCATGATCGCCAGCGCCGCGCCCGAGCCATTGCCCTGCACGATGTAGCGCACCCCCTGGTCGGTCAGGCTCTTGACCGCATTGGTGCTCTCCTGCGGGCTCAGCTTGTTGTCGATAGGCACGATCTCGAACTTGACACCCGCCGGGTTGCTCTTGTTGAACACCTCGGCCATGAACTGGTAGCTCTTGAGCTGGTTCTGGCCCACCGGCGCCATCAGGCCGGACAGCGGATCCACCCAGCCCAGCTTGACGGTTTCGCCTTTCTGGGCCGTGGCCGACGCTGCGGTGAAGAACAGGCCAGAAGCCAGGGCCAGGCGAAGTGAATTTCCAAGCAAGCTCATCAAGGTCTCCAAAGAGGATTGGTGCAGTGCAACCAGCGGGCGTGACGGTAACGGAAGCCACGCCCCAGCGGCTTCAGGGACTACCCCACGCGGCTTGTCGCAGGCGGGACAAAACCCCGCGATCAGGCTGACCCGGTGCCAGGCAAGCTGTGCTGGCGAAACTGCTCCCGCAGCTTGTTCTTCTGCATCTTGCCGGTGGCGCCCAGCGGGATCGCATCGACAAATACCACGTCGTCGGGGATCTGCCACTTGGCGATGCGGCCGTCAAAAAACGCCAGGATCTCGGCCGCCGTGGCGGTGGCGCCAGGCTTTTTCATCACCACCAGCAGCGGCCGCTCGTCCCACTTGGCATGCGGCACCGCGATGCAGGCCGCCATCGCCACCGCCGGGTGCGCCATCGCGATGTTTTCCACATCGATCGAGCTGATCCACTCGCCGCCAGACTTGATCACATCCTTGCTGCGGTCGGTGATCTGCAAAAAGCCGTCCGGGTCGATAGACGCCACATCGCCAGTCGGGAACCAGCCATCCACCAAGGGATCCCCCCCATCGCCCTTGAAGTAGCTGGCGATGATCCACGGCCCCTTGACCAGCAGGTCGCCGCTGGTCACACCGTCCCAGGGCAGCTCGGCGCCATCGGGGTCGATGATCTTCATCTCGACGCCATACACCGCCCGCCCCTGCTTGGCCATGATCGCAAGCTGCTGCTCGCCATCCAGCGCGGTCTGGTGCAGCTTCAGGTTGCACACGGTGCCGATCGGCGACATCTCGGTCATGCCCCAGGCGTGCAGCACGGTCACGTTGTAGTCGTCGCGAAAGCTCTTGATCATCGCCGGCGGGCAGGCCGAGCCGCCAATCACCGTGCGCCGCATCGTCGTGAATTTCAACCCATGCTGCGCCGTGTGGTTCAGCAGCCCCAGCCAGACCGTGGGCACGCCGGCGGCCATCGTCACACGCTCCGACTCGATCAACTCGTAAACCGATTTGCCGTCCAGCGCGCTGCCCGGAAATACCAGCTTGGCGCCAGTCATCGCGGCGATATAAGGCAAGCCCCAGGCGTTGACATGGAACATCGGCACCACCGGCAGGATGGCGTCGCTGGCCGAGGCACCCAGTGAGTCGGGCAGCGCGCCGGCATAAGCATGCAGCAGCGTCGAGCGGTGGCTGTACAGCGCACCCTTGGGGTTGCCGGTGGTGCCGCTGGTGTAGCAAAGTGCGGCGGCGCTGCGCTCATCAAACTGCGGCCAGGTGTAGGTGTCGGCTTCGGCGCCTATCCAGGCCTCGTAACTCTGCAGGCCGCTGATGCCGGTATCGGCCGGCAGCTTGTCGGCATCACACAGCGCGATCCAGTGTTTGACGGTGGTGCACTTGGCCCAGATCGCCTTGACGATCGGCAAAAACGTCATGTCGAAGCACATCACCTGGTCTTCGGCATGGTTGGCGATCCAGGCGATTTGCTCGGGCAGCAATCGCGGGTTCACCGTGTGCACCACACGGCCGCTGCCGGTGATGCCAAAGTACAGCTCAAAGTGGCGGTAGCCGTTCCAGGCCAAGGTGGCCACCCGGTCGCTGAACGCCAGGTCCAGCCGGTCCAGCGCATTGGCCACTTGGCAGGCGCGCCTGGCTGCGTCGGCATAGGTGCAGCGGTGCAGGTCGCCCTCCACCCGGCGCGAGACGATTTGCGCCTCGCGGTGGTGGCGGCTGGCAAAGGTGATCAGGCTGGAGATCAGCAGCGGTTGGTCTTGCATCTGGCCGAGCATGGTGTCCTCGTCGTGTGTGTTTAGAGAGAGGGGCGCTGGCGGATGCAGCGATCAAACCAGTATCGCGTTTTGCCGCCCCGCCTGACCTGGGGTGATTCCCGTTGCAGACTTCAAACCGCGCTGCCAAACACCGACAATCCAGGCTACAAATGCTGTTGATCCCCACCCAGCGCTGGTGTCGATCAAGAAGCACCCCACCGACCGCCCGCGCTGGCCCTCGCCCGATTGGGTCCACCCACTGGAAGTTTCCTGCCCGTCATGAACCTGTTTGGCAAAAACTCCCCTGCAGCCCTTCCGGCACCCCATTCCCACGACGACGCCCGGTATCCGGTGCGCAAAAGCGACGCCGAATGGCGCGCTCAGTTGGATGCTATGCAATACCAGGTGGCGCGCCAGGCTGCCACCGAGCGGCCGTTCACCGGCCAGTTCTGGGACCACTGGTCCGACGGCGCCTACCGCTGTGTGGGCTGCGGCCAGGTGTTGTTTGAGAGCGCGGCCAAGTTTGACGCCGGTTGCGGCTGGCCGAGTTGGTGGAAAGAAATCGAGCCCGGCCGCATCGAGCGCCTGGTGGACGATGCGCTGGGCATGCGCCGGGTGGAGGTGCGCTGTGCCCAATGCGGCACCCACCTGGGCCATGTGTTTGACGACGGGCCCGAGCCCAGTGGCGAGCGTTATTGCATCAACTCGGCGGCGATTGACTTCGTGCCCAAATCCACACCTTGAGGCCTGCCACGGCGGGCTCAAAATCGCACCGGCAGGCGCCCGCTACACTGCCCACCGCATGAAGCTGCTGCTCGATTTTTTGCCGATACTGCTGTTTTTCGGCACCTTCAAATACACCGAGTCCCACAAGGAATGGGCGGCGGCGTTTGCCACCCAGCACTTGGGGTTTCTGGTGGCTGGCGGCCAGGTGGGTATCACCGAGGCGCCGGTGATGCTGGCCACCGTGGTGGTGGTGATCGCCTCGATGGTCCAGGTGCTGTGGCTCAAGGCGCGCGGCAAAAAGGTGGACCTGATGCTGTGGATCAGCCTGGGCCTGGTGGTGGTGCTGGGCGGCCTGACGGTGTGGCTGCACAGCGAAACTTTCATCAAATGGAAACCCACCGGCCTGTATTGGGCGATGGGTTTGTCGTTTTTGATCAGCCAGACGCTGCTGGGCAAAAACCTGCTGAAGCTGATGCTGGGCGAGCAACTGCAGCTTCCCGAGCCGGTGTGGTTCAGGCTCAGCCTGGCCTGGGTGGTATTTTTTGCCGCGATGGGCGTGCTCAACCTGTGGGTGGCCTACAACTTCAGCACTGCGGCCTGGGTCAACTTCAAACTGTTTGGCGGCATCGGGCTGATGTTGCTGTTCACGCTGGGCCAGGGCCTGTACATCAGCCGCCATCTGCCGGACGAGCCACCGGCCAAGGAATGACATGTCGGGCGTCTCCACACTGCAAATCGACACCGCGTTGCGCACGGCCCTTGCGCCGCTGCAAAGCCTGGAAGTCATCAACGAAAGCCACTTGCATGCCGGCCATGCCGGCGCTGGCGAAGGCTCGCATTTTCGGGTGCGCATCGTCGGAGATTGCATGGCCGGTTTGACCCGGGTGGCCCAGCATCGGCTTGTGTATGATGCCCTCCGCGATGTGATCCCCCAGGGCGTGCATGCCCTGGCGATCGAGGCCCGCGCCACCGACCAAGCTTGATTTCCTGGCGCCCCGCCCGCTCCTTCAATCGCCTGTTTCAGCCATCACCCGTGCGCCGCCCATCGCGGTGGGCGCATCCACCCTGTAATTCCACCAAAGGCCTGCCGCCCATGATCCGCCCGACTTTTGCCGCCCAGGCATCCACGCTTGCCGTTGCCATCGCCCTGCTGCTGCCATTGGCGGCAACGGCCCAGAACATCGCCATCGTCAACGGCAAGCCGGTGGCCAAGGCCCGGGTGGACCTGCTGTTGCAGCAGGCCCAGCGCGCCGGCCAGCAAATCTCGCCCGAGATGCAAGGCATGGCCAAGGACGAAGTGGTGCGGCGCGAGATCTTTGCGCAAGAGGCCGAGAAACGCGGCATCCCCGGCACGGCAGATTACAAGGCGCAGATGGAGTTGGCGCGCCAAAGCATCCTGATCCGCGAGCTGTTTGAGGACTTCAAGAAAAAGAGCCCGGTCACCGATGCCGAAGCCAAGGCCGAGTACGACAAGTTCAAGGCCCAATCCACCGGCACCGAATACCGCGCGCGCCACATCCTGGTGGAAGGCGAAGAAGACGCCAAGGCCTTGATTGCGCAGATCAAGGGCGGCGCCAAGTTTGAAGACCTGGCCAAGGCCAAGAGCAAAGACCCGGGCTCGGGTGAAAACGGCGGTGACCTGGACTTTGCCAAGCCCGAGTCGTATGTGCCCGAGTTTGGCGCCGCGATGAGCAAGCTGAA
>JANOBL010000412.1:0-3703 GCA_031411635.1 Betaproteobacteria bacterium | reverse complement strand
GTTGCGGTGCACAAACACCTCGCCCGGGTCCAGCCCGGTGATCTCGTTGGCCGGCACCCGGCTGTCGGCGCAGCCTATCCACATGTAGCGTGGGTTTTGCTGCTGAGCCAGCCGGGTAAAAAACCCCGGCTCGCGCAACTTGGTGGCCTCGGCCCAGCGTTGGTTGCGCTCAAACAGGTCGTTGATTTCAGTGCTCATGGTTCAGTGCTCATGGTTCAGTGCTTACATCGTCTCTGCAAACAGTTCGCGGCCGATCAGCATGCGGCGGATCTCCGAGGTGCCGGCGCCAATCTCGTACAGCTTGGCATCGCGCCACAGCCGCCCGAGCGGATAGTCGTTGATGTAGCCATTGCCACCGAAGATCTGCACGCCCTCACCCGCCATCCAGGTGGCTTTTTCGGCGCACCACAGGATCACCGACGCACAGTCTTTGCGCACCTGGCGCACATGGTCCAGCCCCAGTTTGTCCAGGTTTTTGCCTACTGTGTAGCAAAACGCCCTGCCCGCCTGCAGCACGGTGTACATGTCGGCCACCTTGCCCTGGATCAACTGAAACTCGCCGATGCTCTGGCCAAACTGCTTGCGGTCGTGGATGTAGGGCACCACGTTGTCCATCACGCTTTGCATGATGCCGATCGGCCCGGCGGCCAGCACCGCACGCTCGTAGTCCAGCCCGCTCATCAGCACCTTGGCGCCACCGCCCACCGTGCCCAGCACGTTTTCGGCGGGCACCTCCACATCCTGGAACACCAGCTCGCCGGTGTGGCTGCCGCGCATGCCCAGCTTGTTGAGCTTTTGCGCGATGCTGAATCCCTTCATGCCCTTCTCGATGATGAAGGCGGTGACCCCGCGTGCGCCCAGCTCGGGTTCGGTCTTGGCATAGACCACCAGGGTGTGGGCATCGGGGCCATTGGTGATCCAGAACTTGTTGCCGTTCAGCAGGTAGTGGCCGCCTTTGTGCTGGGCCTTCAGCTTCATGCTGATGACATCCGAGCCGGCGCCCGGCTCGCTCATCGCCAGCGCGCCCACATGCTCGCCGGTGATCAGCTTGGGCAGGTATTTGGCCTTTTGTGCCGCATTGCCGTTGCGCTTGATCTGGTTCACGCACAGGTTGCTGTGCGCGCCGTAGCTCAGGCCCACCGACGCGCTGGCGCGGCTGATCTCTTCCATCGCAATCATGTGCGCCAGGTAACCCATGTTGGCGCCGCCGTATTGCTCGGCCACGGTGATGCCCAGCACGCCCAGATCGCCCATCTTGCGCCACAAGTCCATCGGAAACTGGTCAGTGGCATCGATCTCGGCGGCACGCGGCGCGATCTCGGCCTCGGCAAAGCTGCGCACCGCGTCGCGCAGTGCATCAATGTCTTCACCGAGCTGGAAATCTAGTCCGGGCAGTTGGCTCATGGGGGGCTCCTTGGGTGGGTTGGCGGCAATGGTGAGGCGCTCAGGCCTTCTTGCGGGTTTTGGTGGCGGCCACCAGAAGCTGGTTGCAGCGGTTTTCGTGCAGGCTCAATTCATCCAGCGTGACGCGGATGTCATCGAGCTGCTGCGCAAGCTGCCGCTTGTGCGCGGCCAGCACCGCCAAAAAGGCCTCCAACTGCGGCACGGTGTCCGATTCGGTGTCGTCCATCGTCACCAATTGGCGGATCTCCTGCAGCGAGAAGCCCAGCCGCTTGCCGCGCAAGGTGAGTTTCAGCCGGGTGCGGTCGCGTGGGCTGTAAACCCGGTTCAGGCCTTCGCGCGCCGGGGCCAGCAGGCCCATGTCCTCGTAAAAGCGGATCGCGCGCGGCGTGATGCCAAACTCACGCGCCAACTCGGAGATGGTGTAGGTCTTGCTGGGGCGGGGGGCGGAAGTCATCGCTGCAGGTTGACGTGCACGTCAATGTAGCCGATACGCACAGCGCTTCGGGCCGGCCCCTCAATCAAACGCCGGCAAGACCTCGGTTCGCAGCGCACCCCGGCTTTTTTCGTACTCCGGCAGCACCGAGCGCACCACCTCCCAGAACGCGGCGCTGTGGTTCATCTCACGCAGATGGGCCAGCTCGTGCGTGACCACGTAATCGATCACCGGCAGCGCAAAGTGGATCAGCCGCCAGTTCAGCCGCACCGCGCCGCTGGCGCTGGCACTGCCCCAGCGTGTGGCCGCCGAGCTGAGCGACAGCCGCTGCACCCGCACGCCCAGGCGCGGCGCAAAGTGGGCGCAGCGCTCTTCAAACACCCGGCGCGCCTGGCGCTGCAGCCAGCTTTGCACCGCCTCTCGGATCTGGTCCTGGCTGGCCCCATGCGGCAGGCCCAGGTGCAAGGTCAGGCGTGGCACACCGGGCAGCGCCTGGCCGTCGCTGTTGAGCTGGGCGCCGCTGACGCGTGCGTCCAGCAGCACGATCACCGTCTCGCCCAGGTAAGGGATCGTGGTGCCGTCCTGCCACACCACCTTGGCAGCATGCAGGCGCTGGGCACGCTCTTGCTGCTCCTGCAGTTTGCGCAATATCCAGCCGGCCTTGGCCCGCAGCGCCAGCTCCACTTCGGCCAGCGCCACCCAGCGCGGGGCGCTGACGCTCAAGCCCTCGGTGCCGACCACAAAACCGATGCTGCGCCGGCGGGCCCGGCGAAACTCGTAGCCCACCGCATGCCCATCCAGCAAAACCGTGCGCTGGGCGCGTGGGTGCTGGAAGCGGGGGGTGGGGGATGCTGACGGCGCGACGGGCTTGACCAGTGCGGTGTTGGGTACGGCAGTGGGTGCAGCATCAGGTGCCGCTGCGGCACCTGCCACCGGCGGTGCATCAAACAGCGAGAGCTGTTGCAGTGGACTGTCGTGGCCGGTTGATGTCATGGTGGGGCGCATTTTATCGGCGCTGACGGCACATCAGGCCGGCGTTGCCGATGGTGGCGACGGGTAAGCCTCGGGGTCCAGCCGCCGCATCTCGGCCTCGATCCAGGCCTGCACCTCGGCCATCAGCTCATCATGGCGCCGGCCCTTGACGGGTATCGGCCGGCCTATCGACACCTCGATCAGCCCCGGCCGCAGCAGCCAGCTTTTGCGCGGCCAGCAGCGGGCCGAGGTCACCGCAATCGGCACCACCGGCGTGCCGGTGTTGATGGCCAGGCGGGCGGCGCCCGACAGGTACTCGCCCTGTTCGCCGCGCGCGATGCGGGTGCCCTCAGGGAACATGATCACCCAGTTGCCCTGGGCCGTCAGCCGCTTGCCCTGGGCCTGCACCTTGGCCCAGGCGCGGGTGGGCCGGCTGCGGTCTATGTGGATCATGTCCATGCGGCCGATGGCCCAGCCAAAAAACGGAATCCACAGCAGTTCACGCTTGAAAACATAGGCCAGCGGGTGCGGCATGATGGCCGGAAACGCAAAGGTCTCCCAGGTGCTTTGGTGCTTGGGCGCCAGCAGCACGGCAGCGTGTGCATCGGCGGCGCTGGGCAGGTGCTCCAGCCCTTGCACCCGGTAGTTGACGCCGCAGATCACCTTGGCGCCCCACACCGCCAGCCGCAGCCAGCCCACACACAGCCAGTACATCGGTGCGCCGCGCACAAACACCGAAAACACCACCGCCACCAGCGCCCAGGGCACCACCGTGAGCAGCAGGAACAGCACGTAAAGCGCAGAACGCAGCAGGATCATGCGGTCCCGGCCCCCGTCAAGCCGTGTCGTTGGGGGCCCCCGGGGGGGCCGCCCAACGCCGCCCCCCGCCCCCCC
>JANOBL010000411.1:0-3119 GCA_031411635.1 Betaproteobacteria bacterium | reverse complement strand
GGGCACCCAGCGCCGCAGCTCGGCGGCGGCATTGATCGTCGAAAACAGCACTTGCGCGGCCACTGCCAGGTCTTGCGCGCGCACCGAGCCGTCCACCAGGCCATCGACCAGCACGCTGGCGATGCGCTCGGTCAGGCGCTGCATCGTGTTGTTCACCTGCTCGCGGTGGGCCTGGTCGGGCAGCGCGCTGATCGCGGTGCTGCGCAGCAGCGGGCCTTGCTCGCCAAGCTGCTGGCGCAGCAGCGTCGCAGTGACTGCGCAGCTACGCTGCCAGCCCGGGCCGCAGGCCGCCTCGGCGGCTTTCAGCGCATGGCGCAGCGCCGCAAAGCTGCGCTCAAAACAGGCGCTGATCAGGTCCAGCTTGGTGTCGTGGTGGTGGTAGAACGAGCCCTTGGTGAGTTGCAGCCGGGCGGCGATGCGGTCCACCGACGCGCCCCGGTAACCCTGCTCGTTGACCAATTCGGTGGCGGCGCGCAAAAACGCATCGGCAGTGGCATCGCCAGGCAGTGGTGGCTCGGGCAGTGCCAACGCGGCCAGCGTGGCCTCATCGGGCCAGGCCTGGCCGCTGGCCGCCAGGCCATGCAGCAACAAATCGGTGACGCGCCGCGCCACGCGGGGGTATTCGTCGGTCTCGTAGCGTTGCAGCCAGACGCTCATCGCATTGATCACCGACAGCAGCAAGTGTGCGCGCGCGTTTTGCGCCTCGCGGTCCAGCCCGTCGGTGGCCGGGCCAACCAGCAAGGCCCGCACTTGCCGGAACATCGCCGTGTACGCGCTGTAGACGGTGGTGGCCTGCGCCTCGGGCAAGGCGCGGATGTCGTTGAACAGGATCAGTGCCGGCCGCTCGCCGCTGGCAATGCCGGCCAGCAGCGCGGCATGCTGTTGCAGGCAATGCGCCACGCGGGCGGCCACGGTGGGCTGGACGGCCGCTGCCACCGCCAGCGCTTGCCGGGCTTCAATGGCGCGCAAGAAGCAGGCGGTGGCCAGGTCTTCTTTCTTGCGGTAGTAGTAGGTGATGCTGGTGGTGACCAGGCCCACGCTGGCGGCGATCTCGGCCAGCGTGGCGCCCTTGATGCCTTGCTCGTTGAACAAGCGGGCGGCCGCGGCAAGAATGGTTTCGCGCTTTTTCTCGAAGCGCACCGTGGTGGCGGCGGTGATCGGCGACGACATCAGGCCAGCGCGGGCGTTTTGGGGGAGGTGGCTGACGCTTGCGCCGCAGGGCCATGCAGATGGCAGGCCACCGCCCGGCCATCGCCCATGGCTTGCAGCGCCGGGTCATCGCTGCGGCAGCGCGCCATCGCCTGCGGGCAACGGGTGTGGAAGCGGCAGCCCGGCGGTGGGTTCAGCGCGCTGGGCACCTCACCCTGCACGACGATGCGCTTGCGCCGGCGCTCCAGCACCGGGTCGGCCACCGGCACCGCCGACAGCAAGGCCTGGGTGTACGGGTGCAGCGGCGCACGGTACAGGTCATCGCGGCTGGCGATCTCGACGATGCGGCCCAGGTACATCACCGCCACCCGGTGGCTCAGGTGTCGCACCACCGCCAGGTCGTGGGCGATGAACAAATAACCCAGGCCCAGCCGCTCTTGCAATTCCTGCAGCACGTTGACCACCTGGGCCTGGATCGACACATCCAGGGCCGACACCGGCTCGTCGCAGATGATCAGGCTGGGCTCCAGCGCCAAGGCGCGCGCGATCGCGATGCGCTGGCGCTGGCCGCCCGAAAACTCGTGCGGATAACGGTCGGCCATGTCGGGCAGCAGGCCCACGGTCTGCAGCAGGCTGGCGATGCGGTCCTGGTACTCGCGCTGGTTGCCATCCAGGCCGTGCACTTGCAGCGGCTCGCCCACCAGATCGCGCACCTTCATGCGCGGGTTCAGCGAGCCGTACGGGTCTTGGTAAACCATCTGCATGCGGCGCCGGAAGGTACCGGTGCGGGCTTGCTGCAGCGTGATGTCCTGGCCCTCGAACACGATGCGCCCGCCGGTGATGGGCTGCATGCGCAGCACCGCCAGGCCGGTGGTGGATTTGCCGCAGCCACTCTCGCCCACCAGGCCCAGGGTCTGGCCGGCGGCCAAAGTGAACGAGACCCCGTCCACCGCCTTGACCGCACCGGCCGAGCGCTGCAGCAGGCCCCGGCCCGGCAGCGGGAAGTGCACCCGCAGGTCTTCGACACGCAGCAAATCGGTGCCGGCCGTGGTGGCTGAATCAATCGGCATCGTGGTGGCAGGCGTTCAAGTGCCGCGCCGCCACCTCGCGCAGCAACGGCCGGCTGGCCGAGCAGCGGGCATCGGCACGCTCGCAGCGTGGTGCAAATACACAACCCGGCGGCAGGCGCGCCAGGTCGGGCGGCTGGCCGCTGATCGGCACCAGGCGCTGGCCGGCAGCACTGTCCAGGCGCGGGATCGAGGCCAGCAGGCCACGGGTATAGGGATGGCGCGGATGGGCGTACAAATCGTCGGCGCTGGCCTGCTCGACGATGCGCCCGCCGTACATCACCGCCACCGCATCGGCATATCGCGCCACCACGCCCAGGTCGTGGGTGATCAGGATCAGCGCGGCGCCGGTCTCTTCGGTCAGCGCTTTCAGCAGGTCCAGGATCTGCGCCTGCACCGTCACGTCCAGCGCGGTGGTGGGCTCGTCGGCAATGATCAATTTGGGCTGGCAGGCCAGCGCCATCGCAATCATCGTGCGCTGGCGCATGCCGCCCGAGTATTGGTGTGGCCAGGTGTGCAGCCGGCTGGCGGCATCGGGGATGCGCACCTTGTCCAGCAAGGCCTTGGCCGCCTCGTAGGCCTGGGCCCAGGGCTTGCGCTGGTGCAGGTTCACCGGCTCGGCAATCTGCAGGCCCACGGTGAGCGATGGGTTCAGCGAGCTCATCGGCTCCTGGAAAATCATCGCGATGCGGTTGCCGCGGATGGCACGCATCGCCGCATCGTCCAGCTTGAGCAAATCCTGCCCTTCGAACAGGATTTGCCCAGCGGTGATGCGCCCGGGTGGGTTGGGGATCAGCCGCATCAGCGACATTGCCGTCACGCTCTTGCCCGAGCCCGACTCACCGACGATGGCCAGGGTCTGGCCGGCGTCC
Source organism: Betaproteobacteria bacterium (assembly GCA_031411635.1). Lineage (GTDB taxonomy): Bacteria > Pseudomonadota > Gammaproteobacteria > Burkholderiales > Burkholderiaceae_C > Pseudaquabacterium. The sequence goes on along the minus strand of JANOBL010000411.1, from coordinate 31 downwards.
AGCGAGAACGACACATCGTCCACGGCGGTCA
>JANOBL010000410.1:0-1583 GCA_031411635.1 Betaproteobacteria bacterium | reverse complement strand
CTGAACCTGGCCTGCACCACCGGCACGATCACCAGTTGGGCGATGCGCTCCAGCGGCACCACGGTGAACGCTGTCGCGCTGCGGTTCCAGCAGCTCACCATCAGCGGGCCCTGGTAATCGCTGTCGATCAGGCCGACCAGGTTGCCCAGCACGATGCCGTGTTTGTGGCCCAGGCCGGAGCGCGGCAGGATCATCGCGGCCAGCCCGGGATCGGCAATGTGGATCGCCAGGCCGGTGGGGATCAGCACGGTCTGGCCGGGCGCGATCACCAGATCAACGTCGATGCAGGCGCGCAGGTCCAGGCCTGCACTGCCGGGCGTGGCATAGGCCGGCAAGTGCGCAGCGATGCGCTGATCCAGCACTTTGAGGTCGATGGGGCTCATGCGGGGGTTCCAAGCCGGCGGGCAATCTCACGCACCAGCTCGCGCGCCAGGCTCAGTTTGTCGGCGGTGGCCAGTGCCCGTTCGCCATCGGCATCCACCAGCAGCAGGCTGGTGTCGTCACGGCCAAAGGTGGCCGGGCCCAGGTTGCCCACCACCAGCGGCACCCGTTTTCTCAGCAGTTTTTCGCGCGCATGGCGGGCCAGGTCATGGCTTTCGGCGGCGAAGCCAACGCAGTACGGTGGGGGCGCCAGCCGCGCCACGGCCGCCAGGATGTCGGGGTTTTCGGTCAGCTCAAAGCCGGGCAGCTTGTGCGAGCCGTCTTTTTTGATCTTGTGCGTGGCCAGTGCGGCCGGCCGCCAATCGGCGACCGCGGCGGTGGCCACAAACACCTGGTGCTGCTGCGCGATCGGCAACACCGCGTCGTGCATCTGCAACGCGCTTTGCACATCGATGCGGCGCACATGGCGCGGCGTGGGCAAATGCACCGGGCCGGCCACCAGGGTGACCTCGGCGCCGGCCTCTTGCGCCGCGCGGGCGATTGCAAAACCCATCTTGCCGGACGACAGGTTGGTGATGCCACGCACCGGATCGATGGCTTCAAACGTGGGTCCGGCGGTGATCAGCATGCGCACACCGGCAAGATGTTTAGGCTGGAAGAAGGCGATCAACTCGTCGCGCAACTCGGCGGCCTCCAGCATGCGGCCGTCACCGGTTTCGCCGCAGGCCTGGTCGCCGTTGCCCGGGCCCAGCACGGTGGCGCCATCGGCCTGCGCCTGGGCGGTGTTGCGCCGGGTGGCAGCGTGGTCCCACATCTCGCGGTTCATTGCCGGCGCCAGCAGCAGCGGGCAGCGGGCGATGGGCCGCGCCAGGCACAGCAGGGCCAGCAATTCACCCGCCCGGCCCTGGGCCAGTTGCGCGATGAAGTCGGCACTGGCCGGCGCCACCACGATGGCCTGCGCTTCACGCGACAGATCGATGTGCGGCATGTGGTTGGGCTGGCGCGCGTCCCACTGGCTCGTGAACACGGGCCGGCCGCTCAGCGCCTGCATCGTCACCGGGGTGATGAACTGCAGCGCGGCGTCGGTCATCACCACCTGCACGGTGGCGCCGGCTTTGATCAGTTCACGCGTGAACTCGGCGGCCTTGTAGCAGGCGACACCGCCCGACAAGCCCAGAACGATGTGTTTGCCTTGCAAGGCG
>JANOBL010000409.1:0-3735 GCA_031411635.1 Betaproteobacteria bacterium | reverse complement strand
GGTCTTGATGGACACCGTTGATCTTGATCGCGATGTTGCCGTTCGCCGGCATGCCGCTGCCGATCACGATCAACGATGGCTTCGCACTCCATCATCAAACTCGATCAGCGGTCCATCGAATTGGGTGATCACACTCACCTGCAGACGATTCCCGCAAATGCATCGAACAAAGGTACTGTCGAGGACATCTATGCCATATTCATCGCGCACCTGAGAGGCAATCCTGAGGGTGCGCCGGCCATTCGAATATCTCTTCCGAATCCTTGAACGTATCGCAAACCGCCTTTCTGAGGCGAAACGGTTTCGGTCGATGGTTTAGGCGTCACTTCACGGAGGGTTCGCGCACTGCGTGCACCGCCTTGCCAGTCCAGTCTTGGGCAGGCTCTCTTTCGACCACGAAGCAGCCTTCGGTCGCGATGCCTCCGAAGACGAAAGCGAAGCCGTGGCCACCGGCGGCAGGCGCCGTTATCGGGGGTTTCGATCGCGGTTGCTTCTCCCGGCGCAGCATAGATTCGTGTACTGCACTGCCCCCGCCGTACCTGACGAACTGACCCCGCGCGAGGTCAGCGGGGGGGGGGTTCAGTGAACGGCCACAGGCGCCGTCGGGGAGTGCCAGCAGGCGCAATATCCCGAATTATCCGTTGGTCGGATAATTATCCGACTTCTGGATAATTGATCAGAAGACGCTGGGTCAGCATGCGTCCAGTGGCATCTGGCCACTCTTCTGTTGCATGCAACATTGACGCAGCCGCTCGCCGAAACTGGCCAAAATTGTTGGTTTGAGAATGGCTGAATTAGAAGAGTTGGCAATTCGCCACCGTAGACTGATTCATCTCTTCTCACGACCTGGTTCACACGCAGGTTGCCACCATGCGTGTCGCTCGCTTCTGTTCGTCCCCACCGTCCTCGCGCTGGCTTGCGCATCGGCCCATTCGGCCCGGATCTACAGCGACATGAACGTCGTTTTCAACGATCCGCTGACCTTCAAAAACTACATCAAGGTTTACAACAGAGCGTCTGACGTCAAGAAAGCATGCCAAGCCGACTTGCCTCCATTGGGCTTCGATCCAGAGTTGTGGTGTTCAGACGCTTCCAACATCTTTGCCGGTTACCTGCTGTCGCCCTTCGACCCCAATCTCTACTACTCGTTCTTCTGGCGTTGGTGCCCCACCGGCGCTGACTACGACCCGGTGTCTGCCAGTTGCAAGCCGGTTCAGATCCAGAACTTCACGCTCAAGCCTTGCCAGACGTGCACGTCCATCGGCGATGCGCCGAAGGCCGACTTCGGAGATCCCATCCAGCCTCTGACCGGATCGATCTCTCAAGTCGTGTCCACGGGCCTGTTGATCGGCGGCGTGGCCCTGACTTTCCACTACAACAGCGTGCGGCAACTGATCGCGGCCGCCGACGGCAGAGACCTGATGTCCTGGCGCGACGTGCCTTCGCTGGGGCCGCTGTGGTCCACCAACCTGCACCGCGGGCTGGTCATCGGCAACGGCGACGTGCAGGCCTACCGCGGCGCCGGTGCCATCGTCAGCTTCACTTTGACGGACGGCGTCTACGTGCCCGGCGCTGACGTGCGAGACCGCCTGGTGATCGATGGCTCGGGCTACAAGTACACCGACGCGGCCAGCGGCGCCACCGAAACCTACGACGGGGCCGGCAAGTTGCTCACGCTGTCGCCCATCGGCGGCGGACAGTTGACCTTCAGCCACAGCACCGCCGCCACGCCAATCGGCATCGCACCGGCGCCTGGCTACCTGATCGGGATCCAGGACCACTTCGGCCGGACCTTGTCGTTCACCTACGCCTTGCCCACGGGCGGCGACGCCAGCACCGACGGCAAGCTGTCTGCATTGAACGACGGCGAAGGCCGGGTGGTGACGCCCGCCTACGACGCGGTGGCCAACCTGTCGATGCTGACTTGGCAAGACGGCACCACGAACCTGTTCCTGTACGAGAACACGGCTTTCCCGAGTGCCCTGACCGGCATCTTGAACAGCTCGGGCACGCGCCGCGTGACCTTCGCGTACGACGCCGGCGGCCGCGCCACCTCCACCACGATGGCCGGCGGCACGCTGCGCTACGCCGTCGCTTACGCCACGCCGCCAGCCGTCGTGTTGACCAAGGTCTACGACCCGAACCAGAACTTGCTCCTGCGCACCGAGTCCTGGACCGCACCGACCGGCACGGTCGTGACTGGCCCCAACGGCACGGTGTCGAGCCTGTCATCCAGCGTCCTGAAAGGGTCCACGGTCCTGACGTCCACGTCCCAGGCGGCCGGCGCCGGCAGCCCGGCTTCCAACAGCACCGTGGTGTACAACGCGCAGGCCAAGCAGGTGCAGCGGGACGACTTCCGCGGTGTGCGCTGGTGCGCCGCGTACGACGACGCGCGCAACCTGCCCGTGGTGACGGTCGAAGGCCTCGGCAACGCCACCGCCTGTGCTGCCGTCACGCCCGCCGCGGCCACCCTGCCAGCCGGCAGCCGCAAGACTTCCACCAGCTGGCACCCCAGCTGGTCCTTGCCGGTCCAGGTCGCAGAGCCGCTGCGCCTGATTACGCGGGTCTACAACGGCCAGCCGGACCCCTTCAACAGCGGCGCGATCGCTTCCTGCGTCACCCCTGCCGATCTGTCGCTGGTCGTCGAGTGCAAGCGGGTGGAACAAGCCACCCTAGACGCCGACGGTCACCTCGGGGCCTCCGCAGCCCTCGACACCACCGTGCCCGCGCGCACCTGGCGCACGACGTTCAACGCCCAAGGCCAGGTGCTGACTTCGAAGGGCCCGCGCACGGACCTGGACGACACGACGACGTTCGCGTACTTCACCGACACCGTGTTCAGCGGCGTGAACCCTTCCGCCGTCGGCCACACGGTCGGAGATCTGAACACGGTCACCGATGCCCTGGGCCGGGTGACGACGTTCGCTACCTACACGAAGAACGGGCTGCCGCTGCAATCGGCGGATGCCAACGCTGTCAACACGGTCGTGGGCTACGACGCCAAGGGGCGCGTGACCAGCGTGGGCGTGGGTGGACAGGTCACGGCTTACACCTACGACCTCAACGGCCAGCTCCAAAAGATCACCCTGCCGGACGGCGTGAGCACCGTGACCTTCGAATACGACGCTGCATTGCGCCAGACCGCGGTGTTCGACAACAGGGGCAACCGGATCGAGAGCGGTCTGGACAACTTCGGCAACTGGACCGCCGCGGCGGTCAAGGACCCCGCGGGCACCCTGGCCCGCTCGTTGGCGCGTGCCATGGACGACCTCGGCCGCATCCAAAGCCTGACGGGCCGGGAGTGAACACCATGAACAAGAACCTCATTCACTCCGTGCTTGCTGCGGCCTGCCTTGCCGCGATCTCCGCAGCAACCGCTCAAACGTTGCCGCCTGTGCCAGTGTCCCCGGCCCCTGTCGTCAGCTTCGAGTACGACGCCATGGGCAACCCGACCCAGGCCACGCAGGCCCCTGGCGTGACCGGGCTCAATCTGTCGAACCAGCGCGCGTACGACGCCCTCGGCCGGGTCCAGTCGCTCACAGATCCGCGTTCGAAGGTCACGCAGTTGCTCTACAACGGCCAGGACCGGACCACGTGAGTGTGATCACCCAATTCGATGGACCGCTGATCGAGTTTGATGATGGAGTGCGAAGCCATCGTTGATCGTGATCGGCAGCGGCATGCCGGCGAACGGCAACATCGCGATCAAGATCAACGGTGTCCATCAAGACCTTG
>JANOBL010000408.1:0-1668 GCA_031411635.1 Betaproteobacteria bacterium | reverse complement strand
CCGAGCGGGGTGGTTGCACGGCCTGGAACGGCCGGGTCTGGCAGGCCACGCCGGGCCGGCACTGGCGCGAGCCGGGCTTTGTGCAAACGCCGTCGCACCCGGTGGTTTGCGTGAGCTGGAACGACGCCCAGGCCTATTTGCGCTGGCTGGCCCAGACCACCGGCAAGCGCTACCGGTTGCCCAGCGAGGCCGAGTGGGAATACGCGGCGCGCAGCGCCCAGCCCGGCGCCGCGCCCGCGGCCTGCCAGCAGGCCAACGGCGCTGACGTGAGAACCCGGCTCGACGTGGTGGGCGCCGCCAACTGGCCCATCGCGCCCTGCAGCGACGGTTTTGCCTACACCGCGCCGGCCGAGGCCTTGCTGCCCGATGCGCTGGGCCTGCGCCACCTGCGGGGCAATGTGGCCGAATGGGTGCAGGATGGCTGGCACGAGCATTACGAGCGGGCGCCGGTGGACGGTGCCGAGTGGACCGCGGGTGCCGACACGACAAGGCGCGTGGTGCGCGGTGGTGGCTGGAACGATCCACCGCGTGATCTGCGCCCGGCCAGCCGCGACTGGCAAGCGCCGGAGGCCAGCAGCACGGCCACCGGCTTTCGGGTGGTGCGGGCGCCGTGACAGCCCATCAAGCGATGCAGCAGGGACCAGGAGGCACGATGAAACGTCGCAACACGCTGCGCTGGGCCGGGCTGGCACCGGCGATGGCCGGCTTGGTGGCCGCACCGGCGCTGGGCCAAACCCGCTTGCGCTGGAACATGGCGCTGGGGTATGCACGCGGCCTGGAGCTGCCGCTGGCAGCGACCGAGGACTTCATGCGCCGGGTGCGTGAACTTACCGGCGGCAAATTCCAGATCACGCAGGAAACCCTCGCGCCTTCGGGTGCGGCCGCGCTGAGCGCCGTGCTGGCCGGCCGGGTTGAGTTGGCCCACGTGGCGCCGGATGCCTTTGCCGACAAGGACGAGACCTATGCACTGGGTGGTGAAGTGCCGTTTGGCTTGAACAGCCGCGGCATGACCGCCTGGTACCACCAGGGCAACGGCTTGAAGCTGATGCGTGAGTTCCATGCCGAGCGCGGCGTCGTGAACTTTGCGATGGGCAATACCGGCGCCCAGATGGCGGGTTGGTATCGGCGGCCGGTCGCCAGCCCGGCCGACCTGTCAGGCTTGAAGCTGCGCGTCAACGGCCTGCTGGCCCAGCAGCTCATGCGGCGGCTGGGCGCTGTGCCCATGCCCGGCGAGGATGTGGCGGCGGCCGTCGAGCGTGGCCAGATCGACGCCTTCGAAGGGCTGTCACCGCACGACGATGCCAGGCTGGGCCTGAACCGTTTGCTGCCGAACTGGTGTTACCCGTCGTGGAGCCGCGGTGGATCGCAGCTTGAGCTGTGGGTCAACCGGCCGGCCTTCGAGGCGCTGCCCGCCGAATACAAGGCCGCCATCGAGGCGGCAGCCTGGGCCGCCCACGTCGGCTTGCAGGCCCGCTACGATGCGCTGAACCCGGTCGCCCTGAAGCAACTGGTGGGTGGCGGCGCCAAGCTGTTTGTGATGCCGAAAGCGGTGATGGACGCGGCCTTCAAAGAAAGCTCGGCGCTGTGCGACGAGATCGCGCAGCGCAACCCGGCCTGGCGTCGGATTTATGCCGATCTGGCGCTGTTTCGCCGCGACCAGAACCTGTG